>CAZHXC010000112.1:5294-8332 GCA_964536145.1 uncultured Spirochaetales bacterium
GATCTCCTTGCGCTCCTCCTCACTGTACTCCTCTCCGCTCTTGCGTGTGTCGTAAATGAAGCCGTTGCAGATGTACTGCAGCACCTCGTCCACCTGGGCAAGGAACGGTTTCTTGACCATATCGTCGAGCACGGCCTCCGATTCTCGACGGTCTTTATCAAGACGACAGGCGGGAAGTTCCTTTTTTCCGTCATCGGAGGAAATGAAAGAGTCCTTGTGAAAGAAGCGCTCAAACAGCGCGTATTCTGTTTCATCGCCTTGCTCAAGCGCGGACGCCAAATCGAGCTCTACGTAATCCTCAAAGGGACGAGAGCTTTTGCTTGAGTACAACCGCCAGACTTGTCCGTTCGTCAGGATGCCCCAGTGAAGCGAACGCGCCCGGAGCTCCCGAATGAGCTTGCCCGGATAGAACCGCCCTACATCGGTAGCGTCCAGCGGGTCGTCTGCAGGCGCCGCGAAAAGAACCGCGACACAATCCCGGTAATCCCAATCCTCATAGAGCGGATACACGCACTCGCCTGCCGCCTTTGCCGGCGGTACGAACTCCAGGTAACTCACCGCCTGCTTCAAGAGCGTTTCCCACAGATCTCCAGAACCACCAGAGAAAAACACCTTCAGCGAGTGGGCGAGCGTCGCCATGCGGCCGGATGCGGCATCGTCGACGGATACCTTGCCGCGAAGCGAATCGATGAATAGCGTGCTGAACATACCGGCGTTCTTCATAGCGCAAATGTCTCCCTCTGATCGACGATAAAGGTGTACTGCCGAAATCGACGATAGGGTCGCTCGGCGATCGCCTTGTCGTATTGCATGACAAACACCAGCGCGGGATCACCTTGCCACGTCTCTAATCGAGCCGCAAACTCCTCTGCGGAGTTCGGACGGCCGCTCCAGCTGGCTTTCAAGAACTCAATGCCCGAAACAATCACGGTGCCTTGTTTGACGCGATCCTGAAGCAACGTGAACGTGCCTTCAGGTGTATAGGTCTCAAGGTTGTCGGCCAGCCGCTCTTCGCCATTGAAGAGGTCGAGGAGATCGATATGCTCGGAATCGGTCAGCCCGGCAAGCTTTTCGGCCCACTCGCTCTGATCAGAGTATTCGTGGGTCATGACCGCGCATGCCCGACCGCGCTTTCTTGCCGCAACGCCGTGAACAAAGTCGACGATGTCGATACCATCAGCCACGTCGATCTCCTTCTTCGTCGTTCCTCTGAGGCCGACGTGCTTCGTAATACGCCGTCAGGAACTCTTCCGGTTCGTACCCAGGAATCAAGCGGATCTGGTCCAGGTTGTGGGTCGTTTCGTAACGGAGCAAGCCTTCGGTGTGGAGCGCTTCAACAAGCGTTCGCACCGAATCAGCATCCAGTCCGAATACCACGGCGGGGCTTCCCGGTAGCCGTGTCAACTCGGCAATCTCGAAGGTCCTTCCTCCGATCGATTCCACGAAATCGTACAGCATCGCCGCGAACACCAGATGGTCGATCTGCCGGTGCCGCCGCGGCACTATGACATCATCGTCGCTCAAGGCGAGGATGCCAAGCACCTTGAGTTTCTGTTCCAGATACGCATCGATGACGAAGTGCACTTCTTCCTGCACGACCTTCCGCAACGTGCGATCGCTGTACTGACCCGCCAGCTCCTTGCGGAACCATGCGTTCCACTGCAGATGTGCCATCGGGTCTTCTTGCACGAGCAGTCGGTTGAAGACGTCAAACCATACGAGGTTGCGCGGCGAGCCCGCTCCCCGGTAGTGGCACCATTCGAGAGTGCCGGGACGGTCAAGGAAGACATCGTGAACTGCAGCCAACAATCCGAAAGGGGTCAGGAGCTGTACAGAGGGTTTAACCAAGCCCATCGCCGATCCGATACTCACTACGCTTTCCACTTGCCGATTTGGAAGGCCGGTCGCTTCGGTGATTACCGCACGGCTAATTCTGGACCCATGTCGATTCTCCCAAATCACATTGAGGACTCTAGCTAAATGATCAATTTCAAGGAGGTAACCATTCGAGACTTGAAGTTTCCTCTTCATGGGGCCTTCTTTTTGGTCCGACGCGGTATTTTCTCTGCCGGAGTTTTGTTCATTGGGAAACAGCAAAAGCTGATCTGAAGACTGATCTCGCTTTTGCTTTTTTTCAACACTCATCTTTCCGTATCTATTATAGTTGCATCACCACTTTCATCAATTTGCCTTTCTGTTGATCGCCATGAAATCGAAGGTATTGGATATTTTAACATGATTTCGTTCACATCAGGTATAAGGAAAATCGAGGTTGATTATAGGCATTTGGAGAACACCAATATCGTAGACTCCTTTTACCATTATTTTTGTCGGCATCCGGCCAGCTGAAGACGAACTGTCCTCAATTAATATCATCATTCGAAAAGAAGACGTCCTTCATCGTTTCGATAAGCTCGAAAATCCTCTCGCCATCGTCCATCCCGGTCCTCCCGCTCAGCCCTCTTATCCACCTGTCCGGCAGGGCGGACTTTCCGTGGAGAGCACCGACGGCGGCGCCCACGATTGCGGCAACCGTGTCATTGTCCTTTGTGTCGTTCACCGCCCGGATGATCGCTTCCTCCGGATTGCCGGCGTGCTTCATGAGGATGTAGATCACGCAGGGCACGGTCTCGAGGAGATACGCGCCGGACCACCAGTTGTTGCACACCTCGAGGGTGCTGTGCCCTTTGGACAGGGCGTCCTTGATCGTTATGAGGGTGTAGTCGCTGAGGAGCGCGGAAAACGAACGGTACACGCCTCCCCTGGGCGAATATTCTTTGCCGATTTCGATCCGGCGTGCCGTCTCGACATATTCCTCGAGCCACCAGTGCTGATCGGGCGCCGAAGATATCCGGATGAGCAGGCTCAGGATGCGCGCGAATGAAACGGCAGAGGATATGGCGGCGGAGTCATTGTGGGTGATCATTGCCGATAGCGCCGCCTCCGCCCATGGGTCGCAATCCGCCCCGGAGAGCGCGGGAATAATCATCGGAGCAATCCTCATGAGGGCGCCGTTTCCGGCGGATTCCACCCCGGCG
>CAZHXC010000113.1:0-8326 GCA_964536145.1 uncultured Spirochaetales bacterium
GGCCAATTTCACTGTTTCATAGCTTACGAAAAGCCCGTCCGTGAAATCGCACCCTGATCCGCGGCCCCTTTGACACGCATCCGTGCATCGGCAATAGTAAAAGTAATGCTGACCGGAGAATTGCAGAAAAAGATAGCAGAGCTCGCGCATCTGGTAAAAGAAAGCAGCAACATAGGCGCTTTCACAGGCGCCGGTATCTCAACGGAGAGCGGGATTCCCGATTTTCGCGGTCCGGAAGGGATCTGGACAAAGATGAGACCCATCGAGCTTTCTGAGTTTCTTCACAGCGCGGGTGCCCGACGGGAATATTGGCGCCGCAAACTGGAAAGTTACCCGCGGTTGCGGGACGCACAGCCCAACGACGGCCATCGGGGGCTTGCGCGTCTTCACAACGCAGGCCTCCTGCAGACGATTATTACGCAGAACATAGACGGGCTTCACCAGAAAGCGGGAGTACCGGATGACAAAGTGATCGAGCTGCACGGGACAAACGCCGCGATTGCATGTATAAGCTGCGGCCGGCGTTTTGCCTGGGAAGAGGTGTTGCCCTTCTTTGATGATCCGGAATGGACCGACGGCCCGCAGTGTGAGTGCGGCGGCTGGCTCAAACCGGCGACCATATCATTTGGACAGTCGATGCCGGTTGAGGAGACAAACGCCGCCTTTGAGAAAGCCGGCAAAATGGACGTGCTGCTTGTTGTGGGGTCATCGCTGCAGGTGTATCCTGCGGCCGCCATTCCCGGTGAAACGGTAAAGCACGGTGGAGAGGTAGCGATCATCAACGCCGAGCCTACTGTGCAGGATTCGCTTGCGCGTCTCGTGCTGATCGGTGGCGCCGGTGAGATCCTGAGTGCCCTCGCGGATGCGGTTGTCGGGCGGGCGCGGTAAGTTCGCGACCGGGGCGGAAGCTCCGCCACCGGCAGGCGCTCGTGGGAGCGGCAGTATAATGATGGAATACTAACAGAATTGGGAGCAGTTCGAATGCCGGCAGGAGTACTAACTTCAGAACCTGATCATTTTCTCGGCGAAATAGTGACTACCGAGAAGCTCACGACGGATCCTAAAGAGTTCGAAATCCAACTTGTAGCTTCAATCAAGCTCTGGAAAGAAAACGGGAGACGGGTTGCCTGGCTCGAGCTCGACAAAGAACACGCTGCACTGGTACCCGTGGCTGTAAAAGCGGGATTCGAGTACCATCACGCGGAACCGGACAGTATCACCATGACCCTGAAACTGAATGACTCGGCGCACGTACCACCCTACGCAACGCACTACATCGGCGTGGGCGGAGTTGTTCTGCGTGACCCTGAAACGCTCCTCGTCGTGAGTGAACGGTTCCGTAGAGGCCGGCCGCTCTACTACAAGCTTCCGGGCGGGGCGCTTCTCCAGGGTGAACACATAAGAGAGGCGATTGTCCGGGAGGTGCGCGAAGAGACCGGGATCGATGTCGAGTTTGTTTCCCTCGCCTGCTTCAGGCACTGGCACGGTTACCGCTACGGAAAGTCGGATATCTATTTCGTATGCCGGCTCAACGCCCTCTCAACCGAAATTCACCGCCAGGAGGACGAGATTGATGAGTGCATGTGGATGCCCATAAACGAATACCTGAATCACCCGTGTGTCCATGCTTTCAACAGACAAGTCGTCAGAGCCGTGCTCGAAGGCTCCGGGATGGCGCCGAACCCGATTGACGGATACGGCACACCGGAAACCCACGAGATATTCATGCCCTGCCTTTGAATCAATACCGATGTCATCGCGGTTACGGATTATGTGAGAACCTACACCGGTATAGCTCCTGCGGACATAGCCTCCCTGCCGGTACACGAACGTCCGCGGGAACGTCTTATCAGACACGGGCCTTCCTCCTTGAGTGATCATGAGCTGCTTGCCGTCTTTCTCGGCTCGGGCTCGCGGCACAGCGGCGTCATGACGGTAGCTTCCGACCTCCTGCAGCTGCTCGATACACCCGGCCAGCCTCCGGTTCCCGAAAGGCTGCTCGATGTCAGAGGCATCGGAGATGCAAAAGCGGCGCAATTGTGTGCGGTGCTCGAGTACGCACGCAGGCGTCTTTGCCCGTCAAAAAAGAGGATAGAGCGCCCTTCCGATGTGCTGCCGGTGGTGGGGCATTATCAGGACAGGCCCGCGGAGCACTTTCTCTCGCTCTCGCTGAACGGTGCACACGAACTCATCGCGCTCCGTGTTGTCACCATCGGGTTGATAAACAGGACTATCGTACATCCCCGGGAGGTCTTTGCCGATCCGTTACAGGACAGGGCAACCTCGATTATTGTCTGTCACAACCACCCGAGCGGCAACCTCGAGCCGAGCGCGGAGGACACGGAGGTCACCAGACAACTGAAAGATGCCGGTGAAATACTCGGAATAAAACTGCTCGATCATATCATCTTCTCCGCTGAAGGCTATTACAGTTTTCTCGAGTCCGGCGGTCTGGAACTCGACACCCGGGTAGCGGTGTAGTAGGGTGTCTGCACGGAGGTGGATACGTGAAAAATATCAAGACACTTCTCATTGCGGTGGTTCTGCTTCTTTTGTTTGCCGGCTCGGTGCAGGGAATCGGGGTGAACGTATCGGCGTTTCTTCCAAGAAACGGTTCGCTTTCCCATCCGGTATCACCTCTCTCCTTTCGCGACGTCGGTTTCACCGTGGGCAAGTATTTCGGAATAGCGGGTGAGCTTTCCCTGAACAACATAAACGGTATGGGGTTTGTCGATCCGGGCGGGAGATCTCTTCAAATGTCCTCTCCCGCCGGCCCCTTTTACGCTGCCCGGGCTTCGCTCATGCTGAAAGCTGTTATCCCGGTCTGGCGACTGAGCTTCCAGCCAGGTGGGGGCTTATTCGGCTATTATCTTCTCAACCCCCGGCTCAAATCCGGTGTCATCGACTCCTACATCGCCAAAAAATCGAACTATGAAACGGTCGATTCTAACTTTGCAATCATGAACAAGTTTGGCTGGGGCTATGTCTTCGGCGGTATGGTCGCCCTGGCATTCGACGGAAAGTTCGGCATGCAGGCCGGCGCCTACTACTACACCGGCTCATCACCCCTCGAGCTCGACGGCACCTACCACGCTGACGGATCGAGCGTGGCAAACCCGGTGCCTTCGTATCTCAGTGACACGCGGCTGGATTTTACAGGAATCGAGTTCGTTATCGGCGGAACCTACGAATTATAGGCACGCCGCGCGAACAGCCTAATCCCGGCTCTTTCGCCGTGCCCGCGCAGCACTTCCGCTCGGTCCGCCAAAGATGATACTCAACCCGATGACGTACCCAAAGTTGTACCAGCCGCCGTTGTTGTGAGCCTCGTAAATCCCAACCGAATCCTTGAAAAGCGAAATGATAAATGCAAAAGGCGTAATAAAACCGTGCCAGATTCCCCGCCAGAACCCGACTACCTCGCCCTCTTCATCCTCAGTATTTCGAAGATCGTTTGGGCCGGCGGCACAACCGGACAGCACAATGAGCATAATCACAACCAAACCGAGTAATAGCGCTTTTTTCACCTCTCCACTCCTTCCTGCGTGCGTGTTGTCATATCTAACACCTGAGAACTACATGTTTGTTCCCGGTATATTCGAAAGTTTTCTCACAAGCTCTCCGGCGAACCGTGCCGCCGGTATCCCGTTCACCACGGCGTGGACATGACGGTTCTCCGCAATAACCGTAGCCACCGGTTTCACCGCTCCTGTACCCCCTTAAAACGGGCACTTGCGTCCTTCATATGTGGCGTATCTTATGTGGCCGGGGCGGACGCTGTCAACGAACCACATTATTCATTATTGACAGCTCAGATAGCGCAACCCTACACTGAAAGCAGATGTTTCCGAATCTTCGCTCATACCACGTGCGGTTGATATTCGTTTTCACAACTATCTGTCTGCTCGTAGGGCTCCTCTCTCTCGGTGTAGGCATCTCTATTGTGAATCAGGGTGTGATAATCGAGGTCACAAACCGCGTGCGTCAGGACTTGAACGCCGCCTGGGCGATATTCCGCGCACCGGTTGAGAAGATGAAGCCGGTGTTCGCCCTCGCTGCAGATGATTCGCTGATGCGAGACTCAATATCCGATGGAAGCGCACAAGCGATTGCAGAAAAACTCAGAGAGATCCGCGACGCTCTGGATCTCGATTTTGCCGCCGGCCTGCTGCTCGGGGGCGATCCGCTGCAGGTAAACTATGACGGATCGACGCTCCCGGTGCCGGAAGATAAAACAGACTTCAGATTCCTGGCGGCCGAACAGAGCATACGTATAAGCGGCGTAGCGGTATTGGATCAGGGGTTCCTCCTGCGTGAGGATCCGGTGCTCGCCGAGCGGGCGGTTACCCCAATCGTAAAAACCCCAAGGGCGGAAATCAGACCGGAGACCGAAGAGACAAGAGGGATGACGCTCGTTTGCGCCACGCCGGTTTTGAGCGAAGGCGTTGTATCCGCCGTCTTATACGGGGGAATACTCATAAACGGCAACAGCGAATTGATTGACAGGATACGCGATGTGATCTTTCACCTGAAAGCATATGACGATCTCGAGCTTGGAACCGCAACCGTTTTTCTGGAGGATGTCAGAATTGCCACAAACGTGGTTGATGCCGATGGAAGACGGGCAATTGGAACACAGGTTTCACAAGAGGTGAAAGATCAAGTCCTCGGTGAGGGGCTTCGCTGGAGTGACAGGGCGTTTGTGGTGAACCGCTGGTATCGTACCGCATACGATCCGATTCTCGACGTATACGGGCGTAGAGTGGGGATGCTCTATGTGGGTGTGCTCGAAGCGAAGTATCGTGATTTTCGCGTGCGGGCGTTTGTTTTTTACATTCTGATTATCGCCGGAGGAATTGCGGCCGCCGGCGCGGCAGCCCACCTCTTTGCCCGGTTGATTCTCCGGCCGGTAAACAGGCTCATCAACGCGAGCCGCGAGGTAGCGGAAGGCCATCTCGAACCTGATATCGGTCCAAAATCTGATACCGAGATCGGCCTGCTCCAAAACACCTTTTCCAACATGCTCGCGGCCTTTAGAGAACAGGTGCAGCGACAGGAGGAAGAGAGCTCGGCAAAACTGATGCAATCAGAAAGACAGGCGATAGTGGGAAGACTCGCCGCGGGTGTGGCGCATGAGGTGAATAATCCGCTGACATCGGTGCTGACCTTTACGCATCTGCTCCTCGAACGTGATGATCTTCCGGAAGACGCGGTCAAAGATCTGCGGGCAATTGCGGAATCCACCGAGCGGGTAAGAAAAATAGTACGGGGATTGCTCGATTATTCGCGGCGTGAAGCGCTCCAGCGGGTAGAGACAAACCTGAATGAGCTCATCGAATCGACGCTTCTTCTCCTTGGGAACCAGATGGCAAAAGCAAACATACAGCTCGAGTTCGAGACTGCAGACGACCTGCCGCCCATCACCATAGACAGAAACCAGACCCAAAGCGTACTGGTGAACCTCCTGCTCAATGCGGCCGACGCCATCGAAGGAGGAGGTAGAATAATGATATCAACAGCAGCCGGCATCTCGAGCACCGGATATCGCTATGTTGAAGTTTCGGTCACCGACACGGGTACCGGAATATCCCCGGAGAACATGGAAAATCTCTTTGATCCGTTTTTTACGACAAAAGAGGCCGGAAAAGGTACCGGCCTCGGTCTCGCTGTTTCCAAGAACATAATAGACAGACACGGCGGCTCAATCCGCGTCAACAGCACCCCCGGTGAAGGAAGCACCTTTACCATGCGGCTTCCACTCGAGGGATCTTCCGGAGAGACTGCCGGAAATACGGTCTAAATCCGGCCGTAGACTTGCCGAAACCGCGCCCTCAGGCCGGGCTAAAACGTGGTGACAACGGTAAGGCCGTTCTCCTGAATGATCTTCTGCCCGTAAGCAACATCCTCAACTTTGAAGATGATTGCCGCATTATCCCGGTTCTTCTCCAGAGAGGTATAGAGGTACTCGATATTGACCTTGTTTTTCTGAAAAATTTCCATAACGCCGGCCAGCCCGCCGGGTGAGTCCGCCACTTCAACCGCAAGCACCTCTGTTTCCCGGGCGGTAAATTCGTTTTTGTCGAGCACCTCGAGTGCGGCGTCCGGGTTGTCGCATACGATTCTGAGTATTCCAAAATCCGCGGTGTCTGCTATGGTTATCGCCCTTAGGTTGACCCCGCCGTCGCTCAGAATCCTGGTTACCTCTGCAAGTCTCCCTGATACATTCTCAAGAAAGACCGATATCTGTTTGATTGCCACTTTTTCCTCCTTACAACTGCCGTTTGTCGACTACGCGTTGCGCCTTGCCCATGCTGCGCTCGATGGTTTTGGGCTCTACAAGCTTCACGTGTGTGCCTATCCCTAAATCCGATCGTATTTCCGCCTGGATTTTCGCTCGCAATCCTTCCATATCCTTTGTCTCATCAGAGAAGAAGGATTCTTCCACCTCAACCTGCACCTCTACATCGTCGAGTTGTTTTGACCCTCTGTCAACGACTATCTGATAGTGAGGCTCGGTACCCTCTATCCGCATGAGCACCTGCTCTATCTGGCTCGGGAATATGTTGACTCCCCTGATGATGAGCATGTCGTCGGTTCTTCCGAGGAGTCTGTGCATCTTTACGATGGTCCGGCCGCAGGAACAGCTCCCGCGCATAAGATAAGTGATATCCCTCGTCCTGTATCTGATGATAGGCGTGCCCTGTTTCGTCAGCGTAGTGAATACCAGCTCTCCCTTTTCGCCCTCCGGAAGCACCTCTCCCGTTACAGGATCTATGATCTCCGGATAGAAGACATCTTCATTGATATGCAGCCCGTCCTTTGCCTCACACTCGCTCGACACCCCCGGGCCGATAATCTCGGTGAGGCCGTAGATGTCGTGGGCGCTCAACGCGAGCTTCTCTTCTATTTCAACACGCATGTTTTCGCTCCACGGCTCCGCCCCAAAGCATCCTGCCTTGAGGGGTAATGACTTGAAGTCGATACCCGATTCTTTTGCCTCTTCGGCAAGATAGAGCGAATAGGAAGGAGTGCAGGTGAGCAGAGTAGTCCCAAAGTCACGCATTACCATCAGCTGCCGTTTTGTGTTTCCGGCGGATATGGGGATGATGTTCGCCCCGAGTTTCCGCGCACCGTAATGCACGCCCAGTCCACCGGTAAAGAGCCCGTACCCGTAGGCGTTTTGAATAACATCCCCTGAGCCTGCACCGCCCATAGCAAGAGTGCGAGCCATCGCCTCAGACCAGATATCGATATCCTTCTTTGTGTATGCATCAACAACCGGTGTCCCGGTGGTACCGGATGAGGTATGAACCTCGAGAATTTCAGATTCGGGAACCGCAAGAAGCCCGTACGGATAGGTTTGACGCAACTCATCTTTCGTAGTGAACGGCAGCTTCGCGATATCTTTTAGACTCTGTATGTCCGCCGGGCGAACACCCGCCTCATCACACTTCTTCCTGTAGAACGGGACGTTCTTGTAGACCCGCTCGACGAGTTGGGTCAGGTCTTCAAGCTGCTGCTTCCGTAATTCCGATTCGTCGCGACACTCGATTTCCGGGTTCCAAATCATGCTTCCACCTCCTTACGCATATCGAACACTCGTTTTGCCTTACCCTCCTGGACGGGAAGGATTCCCGGCTCGTGCAACTCCACCACAGGCGTGATAATGATGGAAGAACGCAGGCTCTCTATGGCCCGCTTCCTCAGTGCGTTTATCTCTCTCGCATCGTCTGAAAATATCGATGTGCTCACCTCGGTCTTGACCGTCAGTTTGTCCAGAGCACCTGATTTCTCCACGACGATCTGATAGTTGGTCCCGATCTCAGGCAGCCTCATGATCGCTTCCTCTATCTGGGAAGGGTAGATGTTGACGCCGTTGATGATCAGCATATCATCCGTCCTGCCCTTGATCCTGCCGATGCGCCGGTGCTCCCTTCCACATTCGCATTCTGAATTGTACACGAATGACAGGTCCCTGGTTCTGTAGCGTAACAGCGGTGTGGCCTGCCTTTTGAGAGTGGTGAACACCAGCTCGCCTTCGCTGCCCTCGGGCAGCACGGCTCCTGTCTCAGGATCGACCACCTCCATGATGTAGGCATCTTCCCACACGTGCATCCCATTCTTGTGCACACACTCGAAGGCTACAGCCGGCCCGTTCATCTCACTCAAACCGTAGGAATTGTAAACGTCTATATTGAAAAGCTCTTCGATTTTGAGCCTGACGTTCTCAGAATGCGGCTCGGCACCGACAAATGCCCTCTGAAGTGCGAGAGAGGTGGGGTCCACACCGCTCTCCTGCATTTTAGCAGCCAGGTGCAGCATGTAG
>CAZHXC010000114.1:0-8320 GCA_964536145.1 uncultured Spirochaetales bacterium
TGGATCATCATCTTCTCATGGACACCGCTCTGTTTGACCACGGCCCCGTCCGGAGCGAGATTACCGCTCAGAACGGCGATACTTCCCTGCTCATGTACCGGATCAGAGACCGGTCTGATTGCCTCCCGGTCAAGGACCCTGGCATCCCGTATATTCTCTCCGAGAGGTTTACCCGTCACCGTCATGACATCGAGGTTGAGACGGTCACCAAGCTCCTTCATCACCGCGGGCACGCCACCGGCATCTTCGAGCCGGCTCAATGGAAACCTGCCTGACGGGTTGATATCACAAATATGCGGAGACTTTCTGCTTATTTCATCAAACCTGAGCAACGGGAACGACAAACCGGCTTCGTGTGCGATCGCCGGAATGTGGAGGGTCATGTTTGTGGAGCCTCCGAGAGATACCGCGACGCTCGCGGCGTTTACAAGCGCCTCATCGGTGATGATGTCGAGAGGACGGAGGTTTTCATCCAACATCGCGATTATCCGTTTTCCCGACTCGTAGGCGATCTTCCGCTTTTTCTCACCGTCGGCATGAGCTGTACCGCTGCCGGTCAACGTCAAACCGATCGCTTCGGCTACACAGGACATGGTGTTCGCGGTTCCCATCATCGAACAGCTCCCCGGCCCGGGGCAGGCCACTTTCTCAATCTCCTCGAGCTCTTCGGGTGTGATTTCCCCCCGTTTTGTTCTCCCGATAAACTCACGCATCCTCGAGAGGGTTATCCCCTCAAACTTGCCGTAGTTACCAGGCTGCATCGGCCCACCGGTAACCACTATCGAAGGAATATTGAGCCGGGCGGCCGCCATGATGTGGCCGGGGACAATTTTGTCACATGAGCAGATCATCACCATCGCGTCAAATCGGTGGCTCTCCACCATCAGTTCGATGGAATCGGCAATGATGTCCCTGCTCGGCAGGGGGTAGCGCATACCGATGTGACCCTGACAGAGGCCGTCACAGATCGCAATGGTATCGAACTCCACCGGCATGCCGCCGGCCTCCCGAACTCCCCGTTTCACCTCATCAGCGAGCTCCCGCAGATGTATGTGACCCGGAACAATTTCATTCCAGGAATTCACTATCGCAATAACAGGCTTTCCAAAGTCTTCCTTTTCAAACCCTACCGAATACAGCAGCGCCCGGTGCGCCGCCCGTTCGAGCCCGCCGTACAACTCTTCGCTTCTCAACCCCATACCTACCTCCTTGAACGGCCGGTTCATCCGGCCGGCGCCTGACCGCGGCGCTTACCGGAGAGTAGCAGACCAAAGCGTTTTGCGGCAAGTGACAGGCTTATGCATACGCAGTTAGCGTAAGCTGCCGAGGTGGCGTATTCGGAGTTTGCCGGCGATATGGATCCACCGCGGGTGCTGCGATCTCTGCAAGAACTGATACTGAAGCGGTAACCGACGCTGATCCCGGTCTTCGCACTTACGGCCCCACTTGATGCATTTTGCGATTCCTTATAAATTTAGTACAGTTAGAATAGGGTCTATATAGCAGGAGGCGATGTAAAAACATGCTCAGCGAAAAAGAACTCGAGCGTTATGACAGGCAGATGCTGATCGACAGCTTTGGTCAGGAAGGGCAGGAGAAGCTCAAAGCCGCAAAAGTGCTCGTCGCCGGTGCGGGCGGTCTTGGTTCTCCCATTCTCACCTATCTTACCGCCGCCGGGATCGGGACTATACGGTTTGTCGACAACGGCGAGGTGGAGTTGAGCAATCTTAACAGACAGGTGCTGCATTTCACCGAAGACGTGGGAAGGAAGAAGGTGAACTCCGCTAATCTGAAGCTCAGGCTCCTCAATCCGGAAGTCACCCTCGAGCCGGTCCATGAGACAATCTCTGATTTGAACGTAGGTGAACTGGTATCAGGCTGTGATCTCATAGTCGACGCGATGGACAATCTGCAGGCGAGGTATTTGCTGAACAGGGCTGCCATTGACGCGAAGGTCCCGTTTTTCCACGGCGCTGTGTCCGGATTTGAAGGACGAGCGTTGACGATCATACCGGGGGAATCGGCATGCCTTCAGTGTGTATACCGCGGAGCGGTAACACCCGGGGGCAAGTTTCCGGTAATCGGCACCGCACCGGCTATCATCGCCTCAATTCAGAGTACTGAAGTAATCAAGTACATCACAGGCATAGGTGATCTTTTGCTAAACAGGCTGCTGATGTATGATGGCCTGACATCAAGCTTCAATGAATTTAGCGTAAACAGAGATCCGGATTGCGAACATTGCGGTCAATAGGAGGACAAACTTAATGAGTGTTACTGCCGTAATTCCATGGAATTTTGTGTCGATGACAGGTGATACAAAGGAAGTTCAAATAGAAGGAAAAACGGTTGGCGAATGTCTCGATAACCTGGTAGAAAAGCATCCGAGCTTGAAACCTGATCTTTTCAACAAGACGGGGAAACTACACAACGACATTATCATATCCGTGAACAAGAAGATGATTTACCCTGAACAGCTCGATAAACCGGTTGAGGAAGGGGACAAGATCAATATTTCGGTTCTCATAGGCGGCGGTTGATTGTGTTGCGGCGGTAGTAAGGCGGCGCAACACCGGGCGGCGGCCGTACGCCGCGGCCGCGAACAGTCGCCCTACTACAGCTTATTCACCGGCCACGTGGGCGCTTTCCCCGATAGGACCTCATGGATGCCCTGAGCGGCGTGGAGCGACATCCTGTCCATACATTCATGTGTCAAAGCCGCGCTGTGCGGCGTAACGATGACGTTATCCATCGTAAAAAGCGGATTTGACGGATCAGGGGGCTCATCGGCAAACACGTCCAGGCCCGCAGCGGTGATGGTTTTCCCGCTCAAAGCTTCAGCCAAGGCCTTTTCATCCACGATTCCGCCGCGGGCTGCGTTTATCAGGATGGCATGGGGTTGCATCAGCTCGAGCTCTTCAGGACCGATAAGACCGATCGTTTCCTTCGTAGCCGGAAGGTGAAGCGTCACAACATCGGATATCTTCAGGAGCTCTTCAAGCGAGCTTACCATCTCTATGCCGTCAACCCTGGGAGCCCCTACATAGGGATCAAATCCAATAACTTTCATATCAAGACCGCCCGCGGCTTTTTTTGCCACAAGGCGCCCGATCCGGCCTGTCCCGATAATACCCAAAACTTTGTTTTCCAGGTCAATTCCCGGAAGCTGGTTACGGATGGCAAAGTTCGCCGCGCGGAGCTCTCTGTCATGACGCAACATATGTTTGGCGACAGCGATAATGAGGCCGATGGTGTGCTCCGCCACCGAACCGGAGTTCGACTCCGGAGCATTTGTCACTTGAATTCCCAGTCTGGTTGCCGCATCAATATCGATATTGTCAACGCCAACCCCGTGTCTTGCGATGACTCGTAACTCCGGCCCGGCCTCCATCACTTCCGCGGTGAACATGGCGGTACGGGCAAGAATACCCTGACAATCACGAACCTCTTCCTTGAGTATCTCTGCCGTCGTGCCCGAGCCTAACTTTACTTCGTAACCCTTGTCGCGCAAATACTCCTGACCGGCTTGGGAAACGTGTTCCGGAATCAACACCTTGCTCATTACAATCCTCCAGGTTATTCGTTAACCCTGCTGTTGCTGTTGCTGCTGCTGCTCTCCCCGCTTCATTCGCATCAGCTGCCAATTGACCCACGCATCGGTTCCGGAATCGTAGCCGGTGGTTCTATCCAAACCGTAAAACTGCACATCGTGTTCATGGTATTGATCCTTGAACCAATCCTGAAGCATCTCGTCCTTGACGGCGGCAATCGCCCGCTCTTCGATCTGGCGAACCTGTTTATCCGAAACCATGATGACGGCAATCGTTTCATCATCAGGATCCCCAATGAACACGGGATCGCTGCATTCACCAACTTCGAGGTCAAACGCCGTGTAAGCGAGCTCGTCTTCCAATGCAGCCTGGGGAAACCATCCCAACTCCCCGTCGTTCTGCTTCAACGACTGATCCACCGAAAACTCATCGGACAACGCGGCGAAATCCTCTCCCTCTTCAAAACGTTCCTTTACCTCATTGCCTGCCCTCATATCTTCCACCACGATCATGTGGAGATACACCTGTTCCATCTCTTCCGGAACCTGGTCTTCGAGATATTCGGTCATCTTGATTCGGAGGATTCCGGTTTTTAGAAGCTCGCGGAACTCGTTCTCAGAGAGCCTGGTTGCGTTGACCCGTTGCCGGTACCATTCACGAAACTCGCTTTCTTCTATCGTATCATCGCTGCCTTTTGCCAGATCTCTGGCAAAATTGTCGATATCTTCCTCGGTTACCTCTATGTTGTAGGGCGGTTTGGGTGCGGCCTCTCTCAACATCGCCTCTTCCGACAGCGTACCGAGCATAGCGTAGGACTGGTTCTCTGACATTGCCAGACGTTTCAGAAAATAGCGCATGTCTATCTCCGTATCGTTCACGGAGATTATCACCGTATTGAACGGCCTGACTCGATTTTGATATATCGCTACTCCGGCGATTACACCGACGAGTACTACCACAAGTGAAGCGACGAGAATTGTAATCCTTGTCCGTTTTTTATCTGCGGCCGTTCGGGCGCCTTTCTTTTCTGATTTTGGTTTGTTCGTATTTGCGTCACTCAATTGTCTCGCTCCTCCCACACGGTATTCCTTGTCCCGAAAGAATACCTTAGTTTCATCCCCTTGCATTATATAAGGAAAACAGGCGATTTTATCAAGTAGTTTCCACAGAGGGTACCAACGGACGAGGCTTCGGTTGCATGGATCCCGTGAATACTCTATATTCGTCTTCACATCTTTGTACCGATCCTGATTATTAAGAAAATGCCGGAAAGAGGGTAGCAGCATGTCTGAAATGAGTGGAGCCCGTTTTATCGCGGAAACCTTGAGAGGGTACGGTGTGAGTCACGTCTTTTTTATGCCGTACATTATGCCCGTGGCGATGCATGAGTTCGACAAAATCGGAATCAAACGCATCATGTCGCACTGTGAAAAGGGGGCTGCTTACATGGCCGATGGGTATGCAAGGGCCGCCGGGCGCCCCGGTGTAACTATGTGTCAGTCGGTAGGCGCGATGAACCTGGCCGCGGGGCTTCAGGACGCGTATCTTGCCTGCTCTCCGGTTGTTGCCATAACCGGCAGATCACCGGAGGCGCATCTCGACCGGTGGGCGTATCAGGAAGTAGACCACATCGATCCGTTCAACGCGGTCACCAGGTTCAACGCAACGGTCACCGAGCTCGAGAACTTCCCACGGTATCTGCGGCACGCTTTTCGAGCAGCGACAACCGGCACCCCGGGTCCTGCGCACCTGGACACCATAAACATCGGTGGCGAGACAATATCGAGAGACACCGCCGATCTGGAAGTCATTGTTGAACAGCAATACAGCCGGGTTCCGCCGTACAGGCCGGTAGCCGAAATTTCGGCGATCCGTGAGGCAATTAAGCTCTTAAGCGCCGCAAAGAAACCTGTCATTGTTGCCGGGGGCGGGGTGCGGACATCAGACGCAGCAGCCGAGCTTCTAGAGTTGGCGGAGAAACTCAACATCCCGATAGCCACCTCGCTCAACGCAAAAGAAACCGTTCCGGCTTACCACAGGCTGAACGTCGGCTGCTGCGGGCACTATTCCCGGGAGTGCGCCAACCGGACGGTTGCCGGCGCAGACCTGGTATTTTTCATCGGGAGCCATACCGGCGGGCAGGTGACATTCTTCTGGCAGATCCCGCGTCCGCGTACGAAAGCTATCCAGCTGGACATAAACCCCGTTGAGATCGGCCGTTCCTACCCCGCTGCGGTGGGTCTGCATGGTGATGTAAAAGCCACTCTCCGGAAGATGATCGATGAGGCTGAGCCTGTTACCGGCGGCGATCACGAGAAGTGGGTGGACCAGGCCGGGAAGTTCGTGAACGACTGGCGGGAAAAGATGGCGCCCTACGCGGATTCCGACACCATACCGATGCGCCCGGAGCGGCTCTGCAAGGAGCTTACAAACATTCTGCCCGATGATGCGGTACTCGTATCGGACACGGGCCACTCGGGGATCTGGACATCCACGATGGTTGATCTGAAATCTCCGGGGCAGTCGTATCTTCGCTGTGCCGGGTCGCTCGGCTGGGGTATACCCGCGGCAATAGGCGCAAAATGCGCCGTTCCCGACCGGCCGGTAGTCTGTTTCTGCGGGGATGGAGGCCTTTGGTATCACTTCACCGAGCTGGATACCGCGCTGAGATGGGGCATCAACACGGTTACCGTCGTGAACAACAATCGCTCGCTCAACCAGGAACAGGGAGGCGTCGAGCGGGCATTCGGCGGCAGGGACGAGAGTTCGGATTCGTTGTGGATGCTGCGAGAGGTCAATTTTGCAGAGGTCGCCGAGTCGATAGGGTGTTTTGGGATTCAGGTGAAAAAGCCGGGCGATATGGCGGGAGCGATGGAGCAGGCGTTGAATGCCGGGAAGCCTGCGGTGATAGACGTCCTGACCGATATTGAAGGCATCGCTCCGCCGCCCTGGAGCTGAGACCGCACAGAACCGGCAGCTGCCGGCGGGAACAAAAAGGCCAACCGCGTTTGATATCGGTTGGCCTTTGCTTTTTGTGCGATAGGCTGATCTATCAGATCGAATTTCTCGCGAACTTGGGCTTTTCACCTTTTGCGACCCGCTGGTGGTCTTCCAGTATCCACCGCGCAGCCCGTTCAAAAAACTCGCTCGTTCCCGAGGCGAAATGACCGGTGAGAGTGACTTTGTCCATTTTGAGAAAAGGATTATCCGGCTGAATAGGCTCGTCGACGGTCACATCGAGCCCTACACCGTAGAACCAGTCTTCCTCAATCAGCTTTGCAAGGTCATTTTGCACTATCACTCCGCCCCTGGCGGTATTTATCAGTATGGAGCCTTTCTTCATCTTCTTCAGCATATCGTAGTTGAACAATCCATCGGTTTCCTCGTTGTGAGGCAGGTTGAGGGTTACGACATCGCTCTGCTCGAGCAGTTCCTCCAACTCCACCTTCCTGCCTTTCACCTTTTGTTCTATGTCCTCCGCCGGGACAAAGGGATCGTAGACGAGGACTTCCATGTCGAACGCCTGCCTTGTCATCCGGGCAACATGGGTACCAATTTGTCCGAGGCCGACCTGTCCATGCACCTTCCCCGTCAACTCAAACGCGCGGCCGTACATGTTTCCGCCCGGTCCCGGCCATTCACCCTCTTTTATCTTGCGGTCATAAAGGGCCATTCTCTTCACGACTGCGAGCATCAGCCCAACCGTATGTTCGGCAACCGAAATTGCGTTGGCGCCCGGGGTATTCGAAATCCAGATTCCGTGTTTTGTTGCCGCGGGAATATCGACGTTGTCGACACCCGCTCCAAAACGACTGAGAATTTTCATATTCCTCGCCGCGGCAAAGAACTCTTCATTGAAATCAAACGTAGACCCCGCGATGAGCCCATTATAGTCGGCTATGGTTTCCAGTACTTCTTCTCTGCTCTTTTTCCCCTTTGTCACAACTTCCAATTCCGGAAAGTCTTTTAACATTTCCTCGCTCAGCGCTCCAACTTCGGAAAGAATCTTGAACATCTCGTTACTCCTGTTTCAATTGTTGCTCTCGCCAACGATATATAGTCCGGAATCCTTTGAATAGTCAACAACAGGCTATGACAGCCGGCCGGAGCAAGCCGCGCGGCCACCGGCAAAGCCGTTGCCGATATCGTGGACCAAATGGGGCGTATCGACATTGTCAACTGTATCGCGCACCCCATCCCTCACCGCATACTGCACATTGGTGTCGGCCGGACCTATTCCTGATCGGCTATATCGATCTTCTGAGCAATTTCGTCGCGAGAGTACTCGCGGAGCACATCGACAATCCCGTTCCAGGTTTCCTCTTCAAGCCCTATCCGTTTCTTCGCTCCGTCTTTCCGTGCGGCTGCTTCCATTTCTCCCGGAAAAAGAACCGGTTTTGACTCGTCGATGAGAGGCGTGTCCTTCACGTGGTTTACCATTGCGTCGCCGTCCTTGCGCAGCTTCTCGAGAGGAGCAAACCTGCTGACATCCAGCGCAATAAAGAGTGATGTATTGCTGAAGTACTCGGATTTCTGCCCGGGACTCCCACCTTGCGAGAGGACCGAGCCAAAGAGATCAACCATGAAGGCCAATGCGTATCCCTTGTGACCCGATGAGATACCACCGGTTGGAAGTATCGATCCGCCGTTGTAAAAATCATTCGGATCGGTGCTCGGTCTCCCCTCGGCATCGAGAATCCAGCCTTCTTTTACTTTTTCTCCCCGTGCACGATAGACCCGCAACTTTCCCTCGGCCGTTGCGGAAGTGG
>CAZHXC010000115.1:0-8310 GCA_964536145.1 uncultured Spirochaetales bacterium
AGATTTGGAGTTGCCTTTCCGCGGTTTTGTGATTTGGTTGTAAACAGCTTTTTGCTGCTGTTTTCTCAATCTGCGTATATGATTGGCAATCCTTAGCAGAGCGGTAAGTGCGACACCTGCAATAACGAACATCAGTATCCGGAAAAACATATACAGCGTGGTTCCGTTGAGGGAGGATTGTTCTAAGTGATAACGGAGCCAGATAAAGAGATTGTAGAAGATCGGAAATGTAGCAACGATAAGAAACACGAATGGTCGCCTATACTTCTTTATCAAAGCTTCCGCGGCGGTATAAATGTCTTGGCTGCCTCCCTCGGAGACGGGTTTACAAAAGTAATGCCACGAACCAAGTCTATCTATCATCTGCCAATCCGCATCTTGGCATACCTGCAGGCATTCCGATTCATCGGTCTTTTTTTTCCGTCAAAATATCGGGTAACGATATATATGCCAAAGGTGAGGTCGCCAGTGTCTGCGGCAAAGCGGCGGATCTGAAGAGGCGCGCCGGCGTAGGATGACCAAATAACTTGATCATTGTACATATTGCGGCTACGCTTCCGGTACCATGATACGAAGCTTGGCTAAGCTAGTCTTGTGTGTATGTGTACTCATCCTCTTCATCGGATGCGGGGAAGGGAAACGGGCTGCCGTGATATCGGTGCCGCAGGAATTTGAGAATGCGTACACCTCCCTATTCGATGCCGCAGACGACGTAGATAAGATCGTGGAGGTTGTAAGCCGGCATGATGACGCGGAACTCGGCGAAGCTTTTGCCGATGCCGATGTGATTGTCGGATGGTGGTCAGCGGAGTTTCAGGAAGCGATAATCAGAACTGAGCGGTATGTAGATCTCGGTGAATATGGCACGGAAGCGGTATATCCAACGGCGGCGGTCGATTTTCTGGCTATTTCTACGGACGAAGGAAGGAGACGGCACTTCGCTCTTCCTGTCTGTATTGATCCGTGGCTGATGATCTGGCGAGAAGACTACCTTCTTTCGCGCGGCGGTAGGGCTGAGGGTATTCCGCAATACTGGGATGATGTAGTGCCCGGGGAAGTGGTCTTTGCGGTGCCCGGCAAGGCTGTGGATGCGCGCCTTACCTGGGCGGCCTTGCTCGAACAGTCCTATCCTCAAATTGATCAGACCCATCTTTGGAGCGGTGGTTTTAAGAAGCTGGCGTCCTTTCAAATAGAAGGTCTTTTTCAAAGGGGCGCGTTTTCCTATTCTTGGCCGGACGCCCAGGCGTTGCTGATATCCGGGGCTGCAGACGGCATGTATATGCCGGCAAGCCGCTTCAGATTGCTCGAGCCGAAGCATCAGGCGACTCTTGTGCCGAGCAGGCCACCTGTGGCGGCGGGATCAAGAACTTACACTATATGCGGCGCCCTTCTCGTTGCTGTGCCGACAAGCAGGCGCGGCAGCGAAGAGCGTGCGGCATCGATACTGAAAGCTTTATCCGGGCCCGGAGAGCAACGCAGTATCGCTGATGATGTAGGTGCGGTTGCCGCAAGGATGGATGGGCGGTTGCGGGACGGATTTGATCAAGCTGCTAGGCGGGCAGTCCGGAACGCCACGGCTCTCTACCTGCCACCGGATTTAGGGTTTCCGGCGGGAGAGCAAGATCTATTGGCTGATCTAAGTGAGAAAATCATGCGAAGTCCCGCGGAAGTGGAGTTTTTACTGGAATAGCAGGCGGATCCCGGCGGCCAATGGCGGCCTTTGGCTGCCTGACTGGAACCTGCCGGCGGTAGCAGCAAAGCGGCCGAGACTCCCGGCCGCTTTGCATAGTCCTATTCTCCTATCAGGTATATCAGGTCGAACCTGTCGCTTCCATATCCGATAGCGATATCCGCGGAGCCGCCGAACCATTGGTCGAAGTTGACCTCTATGCTCGATCGCATATCGTAGACCGCGGTGGCGGCCGGAATAACTTCGTGTTCCCAATTATCAGCATCCCAAACATTGCCCGAACCGGTGTAGTAGGCGTGCTTCAAGCCGCTGTAGGTTCCGATGGCCGTTGAGTTGAGGTAGCTGATATACGGATTTCCGCTATCCAGCGCCAGATCCGCCCACGCACCTACTGCGCCTTCGGAATCAATAATGGTGGGCGTTTCAAACGTCCAGGACCACGGCGCAGCATCATTTGCATCATCGCCAAACACGTACATCAGATCGCCTGTGGATACTTTGTAGTACGCGATGTGCATGTCGCCGTTAGTGGAGTTGATTTTCATAGTAAGATATTTCACCGATGAGGTGTCCGCTACCACGTTGCTCTTTGTCCACTCTCCGGTGCCGTTGGGCGTTGCATCATCGCCGTGGGCTATTTTCAGATTTTCGTTAGTCATGTCGTAGTAAACGATTACCGGTATACTTGCCGGATCCAGGGCGATATCGAGCCATGGCGACATATCGGGGGTGCTGTCCTCCGGGGCGTCGTCAAAGTCGTCAACACCGTCAACAACCGTTGCGCTGTCGGTCATGTGACCGCCTGACGTGGTGAAAGTTGCACTACCGTTGTCCGCCCGGGAATACTTGATTGCCTTAGCCCAGCTGTCATAATAGGCTATGTATTGAGTGTTTGTTGAATCTATTACCGCAATTCGAGGATTCTGGAACTGATAGAGCATCTCGTCGTAGCCGTCAACGTGGTCCGGCGGGCCGTCAAAGTCGCCTTCATCCACGTCCTCGTTGCCCATATCATCCAGTTCCACTCTGTTTCCTGTGTTTATTCTAGAAGCAAGGAAACCCCAAGCAGTAGTAGTAGTGCCGCCGTAGAAATTCTCGAGAATCACCGAGTGTGCCGTATTAGCACCCTGTTCAACGTAGATATCCGTCCACTCAGGCGGATCATATGTAGAAAAGAGGGTATCCCTATCGGCCCAGGCGTTTCCAGTCTCACTCTGCGGGCCGGAAATATACGCGGCGGAGGTAGCGTAGTTGGACCACAATCCATACAAACGTCCGTTACTTGCACGCATGGACATTGACGGATGTTTTGCGTCTGTGCTGTCCTGGAAGTAGTCTCCGGTTCTCCACACCCTGAGGTATCTGTCGTCATTCCAGAGTGTGGAGGAGATGCCCGAGCCGTCGTCTTCTTTATTATACGTAAGGGAATCATCGTTGGCCCCATTTATCGCCTCCACACCTTCAACCGATAATCTGAGCCAACCACTCAAAGAGCCTGCGTTAAGAGATAGGTAGAAGGAGCGCTTGTCCGGCGCTGTGATGTCGGGAAGATTTTCAGGTTGTATCGTCAGTCCCGCCCCGGCGGTTCCGCCCGTTTCCGCGGTGTAGATATCGATCCAGTTGTCTCCATCCTGGGTAGTGCCGTTAAATAGGTTGAATCCTGAAACGAGGATGGCGGTTTCACCCTGCTGTACCGGAAAGCGCCCGTATTTTGACCTGTTGGTGCCGCCCCAATCCGCATCACGGTCTATCGAAGTGATATAGGGCACTACGTCCACCTGCTGTGACGCCGTGGTGGAAAGATTTGGATCTCCAAGAACTCCGGGGTTCCGGAAATCCTGCGCCCGTATTTCAACCGCGATATTTGTGCCCGCCATAAAGTCGAGCTCCGTGGAATCCCAGACCAGCGTCCAATTGAGTTCGTGGATATCCTTGCCAAGATTTTCATTCAGCGTGGTGAATATCCAACCGTCGGTACTCAGGTCGCCGGTACCCTGCACGTTATCCCCGTCCCATTGAGCGACCGTGTGCCAGGCACCGGAACCGCTGCCAAAGTCAAAGCTGGTGACGTTTGTTGTGGGCGCGACTACGTTTGTGTCATAGATCCGCATCTGGATGTACTGTATCCGCTGGTTGTCATCCACCGTCCCTTCAAACCGGATCCTACCTGAGATTCGCGGGTCCGAGTCATCAAGCTCACCGGTTGCTCCGGTGAGGGTGCTTAGGTCCAGGTGTCCTTCCGTTGGGTCGTTATTGTACACCGAGTTGTCCGTCTCATTGTTCCAGTAGAGGGCGTTCATGGTAACGTTTGGCGGCGTTTCGTCTAAGTTGTCAAGGTTGAGGCTCACATCTTCAGTGTCGGAAAGCGAATCCACAAAGGGCGTGGTGCCGTCGGTGCTGTCCCATACTGCGATGTTGAAGGTTCGTTGATTAGGGTTGCCTGAGATCGGCTCGGTTGAATCAGGGATACCGCCGAACTCCGAGATAAGGAGTTCGAAGACTCCTGCCGATTCACCCGGCAGGGTGTCTACCTTAAAGGCGTCACCCGTTCCGGCGCCGATACCGGTGGCGGTGAAGATGGTTCCCGGGTTGTTGTCCGCCGCGCCGATGACGGTGAAGTCTGTGGTACCGGTTGTTCTAATATAGTAGAGATCACCGATGGTGAAGCTACCCGCGTTTACCACGGTATCACCAACCAGGAAGGCGTTACCGGTTCCAGTTCCCGCCCCGTCGGCTTCAAAGAAAGTCCACTGATTGCTGTCCGCCGCTCCTATCGCGGTGAAGTCCGTATCGCCGGGCAGGAATATTCTATAGAGGTCGCCCGCAACAAAGCCTCCTGAATCAATCAGGTTTGCCTGTTCGGTTCCTGAGTATTCCACCGAATAGTAGAGCTCGCCGTTTCCGTTGTTCACGTCAATGGCGAGTTTTAGCCTGTTATTGCGGGCCGTGAAATTTGTGGCGGCATAGCCGACAGTGAAGTTCTCTGTTTCGCCCGGATCGGTCACATCCCCGTCGCCGTTTAGGTCGGTACTGAGATCTATCGATGCTATGTCCGGGCCGTTGTTCTTCACAAAGAGGCTCTCCACGTAGTGGGTGGCGTTCCCGGCGTTGTCATACACGATGTAGTGAACGTCTATCGGCCCGTCGGGCAGGTTGTAAGAATTGATCTCCGCCCACCAGTCGTAATCGTTACCGTTTAAGGTAAGGCTTTCAAGATAGCCGTCGCCGTCGCCGTTGGGCGGGCTGTCTGTCACACCCACCTCGGTAAGTTTGTCTATAATGATTCGGTAAGGAGCACCGTCGGTATCGTTTGGCACGTCTACATTTTCAAGGACGCCGCCGTTTGCTTCGTTCTTTACGTATACCGGATCCGAGTAGGTACCGTCACTTAAGGTCACTGATGTTTCGTCAAAGCTCAAATCGTATACCTCGCCGCTTTTGACGATGTAGGTAACGATTTTTTCCACACCCTGAACGGTTCCGGAGCCGACTCCTACGTCGGTGGCGGTGCTTTGAATCTTGTATTGGTCTCCTACCATGTTGCCATCGCCGGCCAATGGGTCACTGCTTGGATAGAAGTTGTCCACCTGTACGGTAACGTAGCTGTAGGTCACAAAGGGATTTGGCGTTGAATTGTCGGTAGCCTTGATGCTGATGGAGTATTGTCCCGATGTATCGTCGTAGAGGTCTCCGCTAACACCCATATCCAGGGTGTCGATCTCAAGCATCACCGTATACTGTTCGTAACCGCCCACATTACCGTCATAGGTTACCGTTGCGCCGGCCACGCCGTCTTGTATTTCCGAGGTACCGGACAGGGGCCCTTCTTCTATTCGCTCAATAAGGTCTAAACCGCTTTCGTCTTTGACAATCATTCTAAGGTAGTAGGTCCCTGAGACCTTAATACCGGTGGAGTAGGGAGTCTCGTTCACGCCGTCATCCACCGCGTCGAGGTCGATTTCAACATCTTCGATAATCGGTACAGTGTTGTCGAACGTGATGGTAATCTCTTCAGGATTGCCATACGCCCCGGCTGTCGAGCCGTTCTTTGTGTCCACAGCGCGAACCCGTACATTTATGGTTCTCGTTTCTCCCTGTACCGCGGCGTTGTACTCGCCGTACTGATTGATCACCTGGTACCAGTTTGTGGTACCGTTGATGTCGTACCATGTAGCTTCTTTCTCAAATAAGTCGTCAGTATCGCCGTCACCGGCAAGCGGTTGTGTTGGTGGCGTGACGCCGTCGTAGTCCCAATAGTCGATTTCATCGTCATAATCGCCGTCACCGTTCACGTCAATGGACATCTGGACGCTGAAGACCGAGTCATCGTCGGTGGCGGTGCCGTATACTCGGGTTGAGCCGCCTACCGTGGAGTTGTCCAGGGGCTGGTAAATCGTTACCAGCGGCGAGTCGCCGTCGGGATCCACGATAAGAATATAATCGGTTAAGTTTGCAATGTTGCCCGCGGCATCGTACGCCCGTACGTATACGTTGAGCTGCCAAAGATTTCCGCCCAAATCTGTTGCAAAATCAGGCGTAGCGTAGGTTTCGATATTCTCGTCTTCTTGCCAGTTGTACTCGTTATCCTGTTCTATCCAGTTAGCCGGAATATCATCCGAATCGCCGAACTTGATTTCCACTTTTTCTACCGCATTTAAGTCGCTTGTGGTTCCCTTTATAGTTATAGTGCCGTTGACCTTTGTGTAATTGGGGGCCGTGGAAATAGGTTCGATGATCGTTATTTCCGGTGGTTGGGTATCGAAGGTAAAATCTCTCGTTAGCAGCGTGGTCCTCCCGCTTGCGTCGGTGGCCTGAATATAGAGGGTGTGAGCGGTCTGGCTCAAGCCGGTTGTTGAGAGTGAGGCAACGGACCAAGTGGCGTAGCCGTCGGAGGTTATGGCCTCTGTGGCGCCGCTTGCAAAATCGTTTGAATCGATTTTCACTTTGATAGAGGTGATTGAGTTTTCATCACCTGCGGTACCACTGACGGCAAAATCGCCGTTCTGAAAGCTGCCGATGGTAGGCGCGGTTACTACCAAATCCGGATTCTCCCGGTCTATGATAAACTCCTGGGATTCTCCGGCGGCGCCGGGCGTCCGCGAGGTGTCGTTAGGTGTGTTTAGCGCGCCGTCTGCTGTATCAACGGTGATCCTGTACCTGCCGTCGGCAAGGTCGAGGCCGGTGGGGCCGATCTTTTTGTTGAAGTTGAAAATAGTGGTTCCGTTGGGTGTTCCAAGGGAGGTCCAGCCTTCAACCGGCGCAACAATCCAATCACCCGCGGAGTAGTCCCACTGTTCAAGGTAGCTCTCTGCAGTCTGCACACCTGTCGCATCGGTTATGGTGCCAACGACCTTGGGATCGCTCTCCTGAAACACGGTTGAGCCGTCGCTCTCGAGGTTACTGAACTCGATGACTGGCTCGTCCTCATCCCGGTACACCGTCCTTTCGGTGGTGGTGGTACGGCCGCCTATGTCGGTCACTTCGATGCTCAAAGTGTTTTCGCCCGCATTCAGGTCCGCCAGCGCGATGGTCGCGGACCAGGGCGTTGTACCTGTGGTAGTAGTGGGCGTGCCGTTTATATATGCCTGCACATCCGCCTCGTTGAGGGGATTGGTTTCCGTCACGGTTCCTGAGAAGGTGAAGGTCTCCATATACACCGCGTTGTTTGCAGGGCCCGTTATGCCTACAACCGGTGCAGTGAGATCGATATAGAAGTCTGCGGTTTCCGCCGCCGCCATCCCGATATCCATGGCGTCCACTGCCTTTACGTGAAGGCGCCAGTAGCCATCTCCCTTCACCGCAAGATCCGCGGTAATACTCCAGCTTGAACTTCCTGAGGCGACGTTCCAACCGCTTATAAGCGCCGGTGGATCGTCTGTTCCGCCGTCCGCCGGATCTTCAATCCAATAGTAAATCGTGTCTATCCCCGAGCCTGGGCCGTCGTCCGCAGTGCCCACCATGGTGTATGTGCTTGTCACTAAAGCATCGTCCGCCGCCGGGACCGGATCTGTAATGGTAACCGTGGATTCGCTCTGGTCCGAGAATAGCTGCAGCTGCCGTGATGTAGTCTTGCCGAAGACGTCTTCCACGATGATGGTGGCGTATGTTTCGCCTTCCGATAGCGTCAAAAGCTGCGGATCGCTCGTTGCGGTTGATGAGTCAAACTCCCAGGTGATATCGGTACCGCTGCCGGTGATATCCGCGTCGTTTACCACGCCGTTTATTTCGACGGTGACGTTGTTCACCGCGACGCCGTCATGGGCGGAACCGGTGAGTACAAACGCATCGTAGAAGTAGGATCCGGGTATGCTCGACGGGGTGGCGACACTTATCCTGCCCGCGTCATAGGTGAGGTACGCCAGCGTGGGATCAGAATCGTCAACGGCAAAGTCGACTTGTGTCTCGGCGCTGGAGATCGGGCCGAGAGAGTCCGGGTCTGTGTCGTCACCCCGGACGTAGAGCTCGTAGCCCGCCTGCTGCTCACCGAGGCCCGCGGCAGTCAGATCGTAGGTGAAGCTCACCGTCTGACCGGTACCGCTTACCGTGAAGATGCTCCCGTCCGCGGGCAGCCAGTCGGCGCCGTTGGTGCTGTACTCCACCGTCGCCGGATCTACCGCGTC
>CAZHXC010000116.1:0-8216 GCA_964536145.1 uncultured Spirochaetales bacterium
CTTGCCCATCGCCTGGAAGATCCCCTTGCACCTGGCAAAATCGGACTCATCACCCCCGGCGATAATCGTCAGTGTACCTGCAATCGCGCCGCTGTCTCCGCCGCTCACCGGTGCATCCATTACCCGGACGCCTTGCTTTGACGCAATCTCCGCCACTCCGCGAATCGTCAGCGGAGAAATCGTGCTCATATCGACAATCAGTTTGCCTCCGGATGCACCTTCGAGTACGCCGTCCGGCCCCAGGATTACCTCTTCTACCTGTGCGTCAGCAGTCACGATCGTTATTATGATGTCCGTCGCCTCCGCAACGGCCTTCGCTGACCGAACATATGTAGCGCCTTCGTCCTCCATCTCTCTGATAACTTCCTTCCGTCTGGCGTAGAAAGTAAGATCGTACCCCGCCTTCAGCAGGTTTTTCGCCATCGGCTTTCCCATAATTCCTAATCCGATAAATCCGATTTTTTCCATGCACAAAACTCCTTAAAAACGGCCGGCAACCGGCCTTCAAACTGATTGTATTAACAGGTGACAGTGAATCGGTCACGTCTCACGCTGTCAACTATCGCGTCTTCAGTCAGTTAGAGCCTCGGCGACCGGGGCTCTAATAGCAAGATCAAGTTTTCATGATTTTAGACGGTAATCCTTCCAGTCCGCGAAAAACGCGTACTCCTGAGGGAACAGCGCCACCGAATCGTCCGGCTGTATCATAGACTGACGACGGACCGCGGCGTGATTGACCATCACCAGTTTAACGGCCGATTGTGGGATTTCAAGCACCTGTAAAAGACCTTCCACTGAAATCGGGCTTTGAATCTGATACTCACCGGAACCTGCCGAGAATTTCCGGAGCGAGCCGTAATAGCGAAGCGTCAAAAGCAACCCAGCTGGCACGGTGTGACCTTGATGCCAAGTGTCTCTACGATATCGCCCATATCCGGCCGTTTTACATTGTGTTTTTCGGCTATTCGCCACACCTCACGGCAGGAGACTTTTCCCTCTGCCGCGGCATTTTTGACTTCCGCGGAGACCGGCTCAGGAAGCGTATCAAGCTTATGGACGATCTTATAGCCGGGCATGCCTTTTTCAGGCGCATACCCGAAAAAGCCGAGTTGACATCGGGTGATTTGTATCCCCAAGTCGGTGGCACGTTTGCCTACCTCTTCCGGCGTCGATTCCGATTTTGACGCAATCTCATGTGCCGCTTCACAGCTCAAGTGGCCGTTCTCATCGAGCGCAGAGCGCATCATTCCTTCTATCATTTCTCTATTCATCCCAGTTGTGCCTCAAATACGTAATAATCTCACTTGTATTACTCGGAAAGTCACAATTGTAAAGCAATTGAGGCTGTCCCGCAACCATTATCCCTCAAAATCGTGGTTGTCCGGCCGTTACATGTAGCGTTGTGAAGCTGCCAAATGTCACGATCCGAGGTTGCGAGGCAACGGCAATTAATAGCGGTGTGCAGTATCTCCTCACGGGGATCCCCTGGGATCACTACATAACTGATAATGCTGCCAGGAATAAACTATCCGTACTATTCGATTCGCTAAGCACAAATCGTATATTTAGACGCGAATCATAGGGAAAAACGGCGCACAAGACATACCGTGTGTCCCTGCATGGAGGGAACGTGCAATGCTCGAGCTATTTATCATTCTACTCGTACTTGCGTTGATTGCGGGTATCTTTGGATTTACCGGAATTTCAGCCGCTCTTATGGGTCTTGCACGGGTGGTGTTCTTTATTATCCTGGTGGTCCTTGTGGTCGGGTTGGTGCTCAACCTGCTCGGTGTTATCGTCGTATTTTAAGGAGAAACAACATGAAAAAAAGATTGATCATTTGGACGACGGTCTTGGTTCTGCTGACCGTAGCACATAGCGCTTCTGCGTTCAGCATCGGCGTGATGGGTCCGGATCCCACGGCGCTCACGATGCGGACGTCCCCGCGCACGGTTATCGATTTTGGATGGTATTTCGGAATATACAGCCCGTTTTACGGCGAGGCCTCCCATGGAGCGATACTCTTTATCGCCGATTATTGGCTGGCAATGCCCCGCCTCGCGGACCCTCTTTCGTTTTACGCGGGTATTGGCGCGCGGATTGATCTGATCCTGGGGGATCCGGCAGGTGTCGGAGCGGCATTGCGGATACCATTGGGTTTTCTGCTCGAGATTCCCTTCGGAGAGGTGGGTCTGGAGTTCTTTTTGGAGTTTCCGCCAACAATCGGACTGTTCCCCGGCCTTGGCGTAGGTATCGACCCTGCGGCGGGCGTTCGATTTGCCCTATAGGGAACATCGAAAAACCCACATTTCGGAGGAACACCAAAAACGTAAGTCATTACACGATAGGGTTTTTCGTATGTGCGGGATGCCAAAGCAGCGGTTTATAGAGGCGCCCTAGAGAAAAAAACCATATGCCCGCCGGATGGTCGGCGAGCTGATTCTTATGGCAGTAAACCGGCTTCAGGGCGCCCGACCCGTTCTGAGAATAGCTTCACCAGTTTTTCGTATTCCTCATCGGCATGAGGGGACACGCCCTTCAGAGTGTATGCCTCTCCAATAAACTCGTATTTCACGTTTGCCGCGTTATTGTAGGGGAGCAGCGTGACCTTGGTAATGCCCGCAAGCGATCTTAGGAAATCCGCCGCCTTGCACAGGTTTTCCTCAGAATCGTTGTAACCCGGTATGAGCGGAATCCGCGCCCAGATCGACTTTTCCCCATCGCTCATTTTTTGCAGGTTTTTCAGGATCAACTCGTTTCCCACACCGGTCAGTTCCCGGTGTGCTTTATCATCCATATGTTTAACATCAAAGAGCACCAGATCGATATGCGGCAACATCTTTTCCAGAACCGACCACTGCACATAGCCGCAGGTATCTATGGCGGTATGGATCCCCAACTTCTTACATTTTTCCAGACAGGCGGTGAGAAAACGAGGTTGGAGCGTCGGCTCGCCGCCGGAGAAGGTCACACCTCCTCCCGAGTTCTTGTAGTAGACCATATCCCGTTTCACGACGTCCGCTATCTCATCTGCGGTGTACCATTTCCCTTCCATATCAAGGGCGTTGGCGGGACAGACTTCAACACACTTGCCGCAATTATCACACTTTTCCCACAGCACCCTTCTCTCGGACTCGGTTACAATCTGTACATCTTCCGGACATGCTTTGACACAGGCGCCGCAGCGGATGCACCTGCCGGGGTAAAAGATGAGCTGCTGCCTGGTGGAAATTGACTGCGGGCTGTGACACCAGCGGCAGTGCAGAAGGCATCCTTTCAAGAACACGGTGGTTCTCACCCCCGGACCGTCTTCTGCTACAAACCGGTCTATCGAGAACACCACTCCTTTTTGCGTTTCCTGCTCAGGCATACTGCTCACATTTCGCAATCTGGAAATCCTGTTGCACCGGCGGCAGATCCACGAAGTAGGCTTCCCATCCGCCTACCCGTACCTTTAGGTGCCGATACTTGTCCGGTTCTTTCTGCGCAGCCCGGAGTTCCTCGCAGTCGTTGACGCTGAAGGTAATAAGGCTACCTTTGCCTTCTACAAACGCGCGGAGCAGGGTTTCTATCTGCCCCAGCAGATTTGACCTGTTTGGCACCGCAAGATCCAGTGGCGCCGCTATCGGCAATCTGTCGTTAGGTAGTTTGACGTAGGAGTTTATGGCGGCAGTCAGCCCGTTGACCGCCCTGCCCACGGAGGGTGAAGCATTCGTACTGAGGGGCTCGCGGGCCAACCTCCCGTCAGGCATCGCGCCGTGGATGTAACCGTCCTGTGCGTTGTTACCAAAGGTGGCGATACCCGGTGTCCATTTGATCTGCGTATCCACATCGGCCTTGTATCTGTCCACGCACTCGATAAAGAACTCGGTGATCTCCTTGGCGATGTCGTCCACATAGTCGATATCGTTTCCGTACGCCGGTGCCCTCGTTCTGACAAGCTGCCTCAGGGACTCTTTCCCTTCCCAGTTGTCCCGTACCGCATCCAGCAATTCTTTCCAATCCACCAGTTTTTCTTCAAAGACAAGCTTTTTGATAATTGCCAGCGAATCGGCGGTGTGGGACAGACCCTTGGCCACAATGCCCTGCTGCTGATATTTCTCGCCTCCGGCGGTTACGTCCCTGCCGTTCTCGAGGGGCCCTTCAACCAGCGCGGAGAAGAGCGGCAACGGGGCTATTTCACAGACACGGCCGTCACGCATATCCGCCTCATACTTGGCCCACTGCTCTATATGAATCGCAAAAAGGCGTTTGAACGTCTCCACAACCTCCTCATAGGAAGTGAACTTGTAGGGATCCGGTACATCGAGGTCCGCAAACGGGTCGAGTTCTTTTGCGTATGAGGTGGTTGCCGGCTCCTCCCACACGGAGGGGCAGATAGCCCGCAACAGGCATTCGGCAAACGAAATGTGACCAAACTTGAAGTAGCTTCTGCCCTGCGGATGGGCTTCCCAGCAGCCGTCACCGCAGTACTCCCTCGCATCCTCCGCCGGGTAACCGGCGCGGATAAGACCGGCGACAACCGCCTCATCGTTAAAGATATTTGGATTGGCCAGACCTGCACGGATAAGATTCGCCGCCCTGCGGTAGAGCTCAGCCGGTGAGTTTTTGTGGAGCCTGACATACATCTCAGGCTTCACGAGCTTGAGCCTGAAGGTAGCGTTGAGGGCGAGGTAGGTCAGGGGATTGGTCCCGTCCTTCCCGTCGGGAGTGAGACCACTCAGCGTCACGTTCTGGAAGATCTCGTTGTAGCTCGCTCCGCCGGTATGATAGCGGCCCTGAAAGGTCTTCGAGCCAAAGCGGCGTCCTTTGGGGAATCCTTGTTCGAGATCGATGCGCAGGTTCTCTTCGATGGTTTTCTCGAGATCCATGCGAATCGGATCGTCGATGGCATCCAACGATTGTATCCGCTCATTGTGTTTGATCCACTGGAGGTCAACGAGCTCCTGGGCCTCTTCAATGGTTATTCTTCCGTTTTGAAGATCGTCTTTGAGAAAGGGCCACAGGTTCTGATCAAAGCGGGCGTATGAGGAGAGATGACCAACGCTCTCAACCGCGCAATTTGCAAACCAGTAGGTCTGCAGCGCTTCTCTGAAGCTTTGTGGAGGCCGCCGCAGCAGATTATCACAGATCTCGGCTATTTCGTTGAGCTCTTTTCGCCGCGCCGTATCCGCCTCACCCGCTGCAAGGTCCAGCGCAAGCTCACGGTGCCTGCTGACGAATGCTTCGAGCCCGCCGAGGGAGATGAGCACCGCCTCATACCACGCCTCGGTGTCCGGCTCTCCGCCCCGCGCTCTGAGGTCCGCGAGCTTGGCCTCAGCGGTTTTCCGGATGCCGCTAAAGCCCTCGCGCAAAATCTTTGGATAGGAGAGCTCGATATGCCCAAAAATGAAGCCCGGGCCTATGTGCTGTTCTCGCGCCCGCGCTTTCTCGTCTTCCGTCGCAAACTCGGGAAAGGGTGCACGGCCGGTGATGGTGTTTTGAAGAATCGAGCCCACGAGCAGCTCGTATCGCTTGATACCGATGGGCATCTCTGAGAGCACTTTGTGTATGGCGAGCGCTTTGCGCTTGACCAGGGGGAGCGCGGCGGTCTTCTCATTGACCACGCTCAAGCCCTCTCCCCAAAACGGCTTCTTGTGGCGCCTGCTTTCTTCGACCGCTTGGAGCCCCTGCTGAACCCGGGCGCTGAGCGGCAAAGTCTCGCTTACTGTGTATGCGGTTTGATCAATTCCGGTGGCCATCTGTTCTCCCGATTTTTTTGTCCCCAAGTTATGAAAGAGGGCTGAAGCCGCGTGACTCCAACCCTCTCCGTCTGCAAATGGTCCGCTCAGGCGAGCTACAGGTTATACTCGATGCCGAGCTCTTCCGCAGTTTCCTTCAGATTCTGAATTATACTTTCGTGAAGCGGAATACCTTCCTTGCTGCGGGTCTCTTCGGTTGTTGCTTCCATCTCACCGTTGACAAAGAGCCTGTCCACACCTTCGGCCTTTGGCAGGTTGTGGAGAGCATCGAACATGCGCTCCATTCCTGCCTCAAACGCATCGGCAGACATAAAGCCTGAAACGCTTATCGCACCAAAACAGTGTCCGGTTCCACCGGGAGACGGTGCTCCGCGTACGCCGGGCTTTTCGGGAACCGAAGGCGTGCCTGAAAGAACGCCGCAGAGTATGTCAATAAACATCGTCAAACCGAAACCTTTGAAAGCGCCGTGTACCGGATCTCCGCCGAGGGGAAGGATACCACCGGTTGCGTCTTTGACCTCGGTTACCGGCTTGCCGTTCTCATCAACCGCCCAGCCTTCGGGGATGGGTTTTCCTTCGCGTGCCGCTATCTCGAGCTTGCCGCCGGCTACAACACCGGTTGCCATATCGAGCACCCAGGGAGACTTCTTCCCGGAAGGTACGGCTACACTCAAGACGTTGAGTCCAATCCCCTTGCCACGGGTATTTGGTGCTACCACGCCTCGTCCGCCCTGGGTCATCGAGAGACCAATCATCTTCTCCTTCAGGGCCATCATCGCGTAATATGCACCCGCGCCGTAATGGGTGCTGTTTGTAACCGTCACCCAGCCGGTACCGTGCGCCTTGGCACGTTTTATCGCGTCTTCCATAGCCCGATAACCGACTACAAAACCCAGGCCCTTGTCACCGTCCACAAGGGCGGTGGTGTCCGAGTTGCTTGTGAACTTGATATTCGGGGTAGGGTTGATGCGCCCCTCCTGGATGCCTTTGATGTAGAACGGCTGCAGGTGCGCAACACCGTGGGAGTCGACGCCCCTCAGGTCTGCTGCGACCAGTATGTCCGCGGTTATTTTGGCGTCTCCTTCAGGGACGCCCACTTTCTTCAGAGCTTCAGTTGAAAACTGAGCCAGCTTTACAGGATCAATACCTTTTGCCATGGGGCTTCCTCCTTACATATTGTCGGTTACATCACACAGGTTTCTTGGTGGCGGCGCCGGCCCGCGTGTCCATCCAATCGAGAACCGCCTGAGGTCCTTTCAAGGAGCCTACCTTGCCCATGCTTTCCGCTTCATTCTTCTGAAGCTGCGTAACGTTGTTGAGTACGTCTTCGAGCCTGTCTGCCGGGAACTTACACGCACCGTTTTCATCCATATGGATGATTTCACCGGGGGAGACTTCCATTCCGCCGACATTCACCGCGGTGTTGATGGCGTGGATCGCCATGCCGCCATGTCCGGCGCAAACACCGGTAAGCATGTACTGGAAACCCAAGGGGCGTACTTCATCGATGTCCCGGGAAGGACCATCGGAAATGAAGCCAACCGCGCCCGCGGCCTTGAACATCGTGCACATATTGCCGCCGGCGAGCCCGACTTTGTCCTTTATGTCCTCGCCAAACGCCTGTTTTGCAACGATGACGGTGGGTTGTTTCGATTTTGCCATAGCCGCTATCAGATCCCGCATGGTCAAGCGGTTGTAATTGGGATCAGGCTCACCGTATACGACGGTGACTGCGTAACCCACCAGTCTGCCGAGTTCCGGATACATACACTTGATGCTTGTATCGGTATACCAGTTTTGTCTCCATGGTTCGTAAAGCCCTAAGCACAGCGGGTTGCTGGGATAGGTCGCTACAACGTTGGTGATAGACGGGGTGTCGAATTCTTTCAACGCCTCGAGCATCTCTTGTTCTGATTTTGCCATTCTAGGCCTCCGTAAAAAATTTATAACAAGCTGTCCGCTTATTATTTCACATTGCGAACGGGAGGATTTCTCCTGCCGATTAGCAAGTAAAAAGCTTAGATTTTTGACGCGTCTTAGTCAACTTTGTTTGTAACGGGGGTGCGATTTCACGGACGGGCTTTTCGTAAGCTATGAAACAGTGAAATCGGCCCTGCAGCAGTACTCCGTGCTCAAACAGCCTCGACTTCGTCTCGGAACTGCGCGCGGAGCACTGCTTCCGGGCCACATCTGATGCATAACACGCTAATCCTGTCAGGACTCGTCGAGGACGTCAAATACAGTATCGAGAAGGTCACGCCGGCCGTATGGTTTGCGTATGCTTGCGGTGAATCCAAACTCTTCAGGCCGGCTCATGACAGGATCATCGGAGTATCCGCTCGATGCGAGTACGGGCAGCGCCGGGAACTCTTCCCGCAACGTGACTACGGTTTCCTTGCCGCCCATACCGCCGGGAACGGTGAGATCGAGGATGGCCGCACGGAGCACCTCAGGATCATCGTCGCTGATACTCCG
>CAZHXC010000117.1:0-7837 GCA_964536145.1 uncultured Spirochaetales bacterium
GGATTCTGCATCGGCTCCGAGACGATGGGCTCGATCGTCAGTCCAAGCCTGCGGTGCGGCGCCGCGGGGCTGCGACCAAGCTTTGGGATGGTTCCGCGAACAGGCGCGATGTCTCTTTCCTGGTCCTACGACAAACTCGGGCCGATATGCCGGCGTGTCGATGATCTTGGTTTTGTGCTGGAAGCAATAGCCGGCGCGGATAGCGATGATCCCGGCTCGCGGGAGATCCCGTTTTCCTACGATCCCGACCATCCGGTTGAAGGCATGAAAATCGGTTTTGATCCGGAATGGTTCGCCGAGCATACTCCGGTTCTCGAGACGATATCCGGCATGCTTACGGAAGCCGGTATCGAAATGGTGCAGATAAAGCTCCCGGAGCTTCCGTATGAGGTGCTTTTCAACGTGATAGTCGTTGATGCCGCCGCGGCGTTCGAGGAGCTCAGCTTGAGTGACCGTGACGACGAGCTTGTGCGGCAGGATGCCGATGCATGGCCCAACGCCTTCAGGGCCGCCAGGTTCTTCCCGGCAATCGAATACGTTCAACTACAACGCTTCAGACGCCTCGTATGCCGGGAGGTACGGCCTCTCTTCGACTCGGTGGATGCTCTTGTTTCACCGGAGAACCGGAGCGACCTGCTTGTTATTACCAACAGCACCGGCCAGCCGTCACTCACTTTGCGAGCGGGCTTCCGCGAAGACGGGACGCCCTTTGGGGTCAATCTCTGGGGCAGGTACGGCAAAGAGTTGTCGATTTGCAGGATCGGCTCGGTCCTCGAAGACCGGTTTGCAGTGGCCGACAGGCGTCCTCCGGATTTTGCGGGGTAATCTGCCGCCGGATGCCGGGAAAAGCGCGGTCCGGCAGAACAAACGGTGCGCCGGAATCCGGCCACGGGCGCCCGCGAACTACGCGCCGGCTACTGCTACGAATGGTCTCCAGACTGATGAATGAGGTTTATGAGCGTTTCCACCTTTGACGCCGGGGGATGAATAATGCTCTGAATCTCTTCAGGAGAAAAGTTCGCTTTCACATAACGAAATATGTCGATCTTGGTATGCCAACAGTCGAATATCTTCCGGCAAAATCTGCCGTCGGCGGTACTGCGGCAATATTTGAAAGTGAGCTCGTGCCCAAGCATCCTGCAGTAGATGGTACGCTCGTCAAACTCATCACTTGCGTTCTTTTTTGTCTGTTGTTCCATCGGTACTACTCAATATCGGGAGACGGCGCCCGGCCGTCTCCCAGAATAATTGCTTATGGTTTTGGAAAAGATGCGAGTTCCTTCAGGTTTTCCTCGATAATCTCCTGAGGCAATTCGTAGTCTTCGAGCTCTCCATTGAAATACGCTTCGTACCCGCGCAGGTCGAGAAGACCGTGGCCGCTCAAGTTGAAAACAATGACCTTTTCCTTACCCTCTTCCTTCGCCTTATTCGCTTCCTGTATCGCCGCCGCTATGGCATGGCTGGTCTCGGGCGCGCAGATGATTCCTTCCGTTCTGGCAAAGGTAATGGCAGCGGCAAAACACTCGAGCTGATGTATCGACCGGGCTTCCATGAGCCCTTCGTGTACTCCGTGGGAAACCATCGGCGCCATCCCGTGGTACCGCAACCCACCCGCATGGATTGGAGGCGGGATGAAATTGTGGCCCAAGGAATACATAGCGAGCAACGGGGTCATCCCGGAGGCGTCACCTAAGTCATAGACAAATGGCCCCTTTGTGAGAGTGGGACATGATGCGGGTTCCACAGGGATAATCGCTATATCGTCACCCCGGATTTTGTCTGCAACAAAAGGAAACGCGAGACCGGCAAAGTTGCTTCCACCACCGGCACATCCTACAACGACATCGGCCTGCTTTTCGCCGAACTCCTTGAGCTGCTTCTTCGCCTCGAGCCCGATAATTGTCTGATGAAGAAGCACGTGGTTGAGAACGCTACCGAGGGCGTACTTTGTCGAGCCGCTCTGATCCGCCACCGCCGCTTCAACCGCCTCGCTGATTGCAATTCCAAGGCTTCCGGGGGTATCAGGGATCCTCTCGAGGATGTCTCTTCCAGCTTTTGTTTCAGTGCTCGGACTGGCGATACAGTCGGCGCCCCAGGTCTTCATCATCACCTTTCTGTAGGGTTTCTGATCAAAACTGATCCTGACCATAAACACTTTGCATTCGAGCCCCACCTGCGCGCAGGCGAAAGCAAGAGCGCTGCCCCACTGGCCGGCGCCTGTTTCCGTAGATAGCGCCTTTACCCCTGCCTGTTTGTTGTACCAGGCCTGCGCAACGGCGGTATTCGGCTTGTGGCTCCCCGGAGGGGAAACGCTTTCGTTCTTGTAGTAGATATGCGCCGGTGTGCCTAAACTCTGCTCGAGAGCATACGCTCGGTGGAGAGGCGTGGGCCGCCACTTGAAGAGGATTTCAAGGATTTCTTCCGGGATATCTATCCACGGTTCAGTGCTTACCTCCTGTTCGATAAGCTTCATTGGAAAAATCGGCGTTAACATGTCGGGAGACACCGGATTTCCGTCCGGGCCTAAGGGCGGACGCATCGGTGTAGGGAAATCCGCTGCCAGGTTGTACCATTGCCTTGGGAGGTCCTTCTCCCCTAAAACAGCTTTTGTCATAAGATGCTCCTTGGCGTTTCTATTTGTAGAAACAGTTATACGAGAGTAGAGATACTCTGTCAAGAAGATTTTTCTCAATTCAGCTGTCTGTTGGGTGTTTTGGAAGCATGAACTTCGCGCGGGCGCTTGCGATTTTGCCTCCCGCGCGGTTCGTAATTGTTCCTGTGGTATCGATGATCCTCGCCCGGGTCTCACCGGCCTCCGCCTGAACGATGACTTTGCTGCCAACCTCCACAGGTGCGTGATAGCGGACGGTGAGCTCAGCGGTTATTGCATGCCCGTGCAGACTGATACACGCATGAGCCATGCATTCGTCGAGAAGCATTGAGAGCAGACCGCCGTGGGTCATACGTTGCCACCCTGAAAACCACTCCGGTATGTGGAGCGTCGTTTTGGCCACACCGGGGCGGGTGTACGAGAAATCGAGCTTCAGGCCACGGTCGTTGTCCTTTCCGCAGCAGAAGCACATGTCATCGCGGACAACGTCGCCTACGGCATCACGGGCCTCACCCCGGCCGGAATCCCGGTCAGCGTCCCGGCCGTCACGATAGAAATCTCGTTCTCCACCCACGGTACTAGTCGGTCTTAGAGAGAGAAGTAAGACGTTCGTTTGTTTCCCGAAACCGTCTGACTACCACCGGAAGGATACCCACCGCAATTTCCGGGTTCGTATCCATTATCGCGTTAAAATCCCAGGATGTGAGAAGCGCGCATTCGGTCTTCTCAAGCGCGACAACGCTTGCCGTTCTTTTTGCACCGTCGAGCACCGACAATTCTCCGATAAAATCGCCGGGGCCGTGAGTGGCAATGTCGATTTCGCTCCCGTCACCGGTGGTTTTTGTTACTTTCACCTTTCCGGACATAATGACGAAAAGCCCTATTCCATCGTCGTTTTGCTTTACAAGATACTCACCCACTTCAAACGTGCGGTTCTTGCATGATTTTGCCAGCAGCTTCAAGTTACGTTCATTGAGCTCTGAGAACAAACTAACTTTACGCAAGGCTTCAACCGTGTCCATAATTCCTCCTGATTGTGTCCCATTCGGTCGAGATACGCTCATATAATCTAGTTGACATGAACGTATTTATCAAGTTCTTTCTACCGATGCGTTTCCGCTCTCTTCTCAGAAGCGAGCGGGCGCGCTTCAGGTAGTTTCGCTGGTTCTCATAGTAGTATTTGAGATACCAGTAGATGGTCTCCTCCTGCGAGTCGAGGAGCGGATTCAACTCCAGTATAAAATCAGCCACACTCAAAAAGAAGCGGGCATTTTCGGTATCACCGAGTTCGGTATAGATTTCGGCGAGCAAAACCACAAGACCAAATTGATGATAATACGATGTGTAGCGCATCCCGATTCTGACTCCGGCTTCCGCGGAAGCGAGGGCCTTGTCATTCTCGCCGATTATTCTGTACGCCACAGCGAGAAGCCGTGCCGTTTCCACAATGCTCATTTCATTCTGCATCTGGTTTCTGAAATACTCGGCTAGTCTCATGTAATTGCCGTTCTGTTCTTCGTCACCGATAAAGAAGGTACTGACGGCGAGCAGTGCGTATGTTTCGCTGGTCTCCTGTATAGAGAGCGCCTTTGACCGGAGCATCTGTTTGCACAGCTTTCCAAGGCTCTCCATATCAAATGTTTTGAAGTAAAGTGAACAGAGTTTGTGGTACCCGCCAAAATACAACTCGTCCGTAGCCGGGTCAGCGGCGGCGAGGCGCTTCTTCAACAGCTGTTCAGCCGCCTTATACTCTCCGGTTTGTATAAGCCGTTCCACCATCGCTTCGCTCGAGTTATCGTAAAACGCACCTCCCTCGGTTGAGTTCATTGACTCGATTGTGCGCAGGTTCAGGTCGAGTCTGTTGCTGTAAAGCGCCGCATTCGCATATCGGAGTTGTGCGCTCGATATCGAGGGATGGAGGGGATCCGATTTTCTATAATACCTTATAGCACGCCGTGCGCAAATCATCGCCTTGCTGAAACTGTTGGTAGCGAGATGGTTCGCGCTCAAAATGTGGTAGATGCGGGCAAGATACTCGTTATTCTTCTTTTCTACGCACAGGTCGACGAGCTCACGGAGGATAATATCACTGCCCGCGGTGCGGCCGGTATTTACGAGTATGGTGTACTTTGTGTAGAGAAAATGAAAATAACGGCTGTCGTCTTTCGATGTTCTCGAAATGAGCAGATTTATATAGCCGAGGTAATCATAGTCGTAGGTGTGCCGGGCGTCTTTAAAAAACTCCTTCTCGAGATCATCAATCCGTTCCGCGTTTGCAAGATGGTGCAGAAGATTGAGGTGATCGCTGGGAACCTGTTCTGCAAGACGATCTGCAATATATCCGTGAAGCACCCTCTTGTTATAATTGAGTAGCGAACTGTAGAGGGTTCGTCGGAAGAGGTCGTGTTTGAAATAGTAGGTAGAGCCGTGTCTGCCAAGATGTCCCTGCTTCTTAAAAAAGGATAACGCAATATGCACGTGACCGGCCTTTCCTCCGGCCCGATGCTGCAGGTACTCCGCGTCTTCAACGGTAAACGAACGGTGAAAAACTGAAAGCCGCTTGAGCAGTTCTCTGACCGCCGGATCGTAATCCTCGAGCGGAGCGAGCATGAGTGTTTGTATATTCGTCGGCAATCCGCCCTCACGGGGCCCACCGGTAACGAAGGCGGCGTATTCCTCAAGAAAGAGCGGGTTCCCCGAGGCGGCGTTGAGGATCTTATTCACGGTGACAGAATTGCTATTCTCCAAACGTGATTCGAGCATCTGCCGGGCGTCGTTCTCGCTCAAAGGTTCAAGCTTCTCGCGAACGAGGCCGGTAAATATCATCCTGTATTCCCGTTCCTCCCAGCGTCCGGCAAGAATAAAGAACGGTAGTATCCTGCCGTTTACCAGAAAATACCGGAAGAAATCCTTGCTCAATCTGTCGACCGTATGAATGTTGTCGATGAACATCACCGCACTGTACACGTCATCTGAGTTTTTGAGCATGATGCTCTCGAGTATCGACGTCAATACAACGAAAACATCGCCCTCAGAGTCATAGGAACGGTTTACGACAAGCTCAGCAAATTTCCTCGCCTTCTTTTGATCGATATCAACCGCATCCGAGAGCGTATTTGCGACATACTTCGCGTCATTGACATAATCAATCCGGAAATAGCCCATTACAAGCTCACACACCGCTGCAAAAGGGACGTTGCGAAACTGTCTTGCCCTTGTGTAGAGAACAGGGGCGCTGAAATCAGGAAACCTGCTGATCGTTGCGATGAACTCAGCAACCGTCCTCGTTTTACCAATTCCCGGATCACCGGTGAGGCAAAATCCCGATACCTTGCTTTCACCTTGTCTTAAGTACGCCTTGACCATCCGGTTCAAAAGCTCACTCCGACCGAAAAAGGAACCTTCGTACTCGAAAGGCGTCGGGTTTTTCCCGAGGACCGGATACGCCCGGACGGCCTCCTCCTTCCCTTTCAGATGGACGATTTCTTCTTCCCCGTAGAGAAACTCGTTTCCGCAAAGCTCACGGACGGTTTGTGAAACAAATACCGAGCCGTCTCGGGCAATCTCCTGCAGCCTTGCGGCGACGGTCATCACATGGCCGGTAACCACATCGTACTCGCCGCGCCGCCCGGTGGTGATAAGCCCGGAATCTATTCCGGTTCTGAACCGTACGGCCTCAGTGCGTTTTGATATCTCATACTGAAACTCGAGTGCGGCGTTTACCGCGCGGGAATGGTTGTCCTCGTGAACTCTGCGTATTCCAAAAGCTGCAACAAGGGCGTCGCCGATATATTTTTCTACAACTCCATCATATTTTCTTATTATATTTTCAAACAGCGAAAAGATGTCGCTCATAAAAGCGTCTATCTCTTCCGGGTCCATCGACTCGGAGAGGGCGGTAAAGCCCTTCATGTCGGAAAATAATACAGAGGCGTTACGTCTTTCACCCGCTTTGAGAATCGTGCTGTCACTCATTGGTTTCGCCTGTGATTCCAAGATACTACTTTGTGCCGATCTCGAATATATGAAAGCCGTTAAAATTGTTACATTTACACCGGAGGTAAAGAAATTACGGCCACTTTGCGTAAACTCATCAGAGCGATGTTTGCTTTCCCGATAGTGCTCTATAGAAAGCTGATCTCACCCGCACTGCCACCTTCCTGCATTTACGAACCGACATGCTCGAGTTATGCAATCGAAGCGATCATGAAACACGGCCCCCTTAAGGGGATGTTGCTCGGCATATCCAGGGTGCTCAGATGCATCGGCATCCTCTTCACAGGCGGCAGGGATGAAGTGCCGGAGGTTTTTACTTTCAAGGCGATAACCGACGGCTACCGCCGGTTTTTCAAGTCGAAATCCTAATAGCATCCCTCGAGAATTTGACATCAACAGATGCGAAAAACCACCAGTGTGTACGGACTTCCATTCTGGAAGCGTCATCACAAGGTGGGTTTTTCGATCTGCCTACTAGAAAAATTATCGACGAATAATCACGAATGGTATATTATGTAAGATAGCCACAAGAAAAGAAGGACGAGGGTACAGATATGACGTCAACGTACTGTGATATTACCGGAGAAGAAATCGAAAACGCTACGACGAACTTTGCCTGGAGAATACGCGACAATCGCTACGACGTAATTCGCGGCAGGGATTTCTCTGTAGACGGTATGAAAAAGCTCGAGGAAGAGGTGTATCAGGAAATGGCTCAAAGCGATCGTTTCAGCTTTATGGATTACAAGCGCGCCCTGGCAAACAAAATCGACGAGCTTACGTATTAGTCAATAGCTATCTTACGGAGATACCGCCCGGTCACCTGGTAGTGGCCCGGCGGTTTTTTTTCGCCCAAATACTTTGCGGTGCAGATAGAAGAACTCGGCGATAAGCCCGACAATCCACGCGATCGCTGCAACCAGAACCCCGGATATCGGCAGGACATTCACACCAAAAAAGAGCGCCGCCGCTACGACTGTCAGAAAAATGGCGGCGCCTCTGATGATGTGAACCGTCGTCTTTCTCACGATGAGAATACCGCGGTACCAGGAAACAAACGCCGCCACCGCCGGTGTGGCCGCAAGGACGATCATCGGCAATCTGGTGAGCGCCTGAAGATCCGGCGGAAGCCCGGCCACGTGTTCGTACCACAATCCCGAGAGCGGGAGAACGGCGGTGAGGAGAAACACCGATCCGGCAATTCCGGCTAAGTACCCGGTAAAGCCCTTG
>CAZHXC010000117.1:7847-8201 GCA_964536145.1 uncultured Spirochaetales bacterium
TACAGAGCAACCACGATATCCTGATACGAGAATACAACGGAGATAAACATCACGAGAAACGCATGGATCACCGGCCAGGTGGCCAGTGAGTCGAGGGAATCCGGAGCAAAAGCCAGACCGACGGTAAAAAGCGGCTGTACCGCGAGGTTTACCACACCCGTCAGCGCAAGCGGAAGATAGAACAACACGAGAAAACGCCCGGTAAGCGCGGGACCCGTTTCAGCCGCTTTCTCCGGCATTTCCCTTCTCAGGACGCGGTGAAAGGGAAAAAAAGTCGCTACCGCCGCGGTAAAAGCGCCAATGGAAAGCGCTATTCCACCAAGAATTGCACCATCGACTTCGAGAACCCGTATG
>CAZHXC010000118.1:0-3957 GCA_964536145.1 uncultured Spirochaetales bacterium
GCGGATGGGAATGCGCCTCAACGCGGGCTTGGTAAGATCGCCGTCTACATGGCAAGCATGATCGGCATCCTGGTGTTCATCAACTGGGCGCCGTCGCAGGGGGCGAGTGGTGTTTGGGATGCGATCTACCGGGCGAAGTATGTCATTACCGGTGGTTTCGGCCTTGTCCTCCTCTACGCGCTCATTCGCTGGTTCAAGCGTTCTGAGCTTAAAGACTGGGCGCGGGCAACGCGGGATTTCGCCGTGCAGATCCTGCCGCTCCTGTTTGCCGGTGTCATGGTGGCGGGTTTCCTTTTAGGACGCCCCGGACATATGGCGCTCATCCCTGAACGATGGATTGCTAGTTTGGTAGGTGGAAACTCTCTGGGTGCCAATCTGATAGCTTCGGTGGCCGGAGCGTTCATGTACTTTGCCACGCTTACCGAAGTGCCGATCATGCAGGGGCTCCTGGGTGCGGGAATGGGAAACGGCCCGGCGTTGGCGTTGCTACTTGCAGGCCCGTCGCTTTCGCTTCCGTCAATGCTCGTGATTTCCGGCGAGCTCGGGTGGAAAAAGACGCTCGTATACATCGGTCTTGTGGTGGTGCTCTCCACCGTTGCGGGGATTGGATACGGAGCGCTTACAGCCTGATCTGATTTCCTTTGCCGTATCGCGGAGGTTCATAAGCGATGTTGAAAGCTGAAGTCCACTCTGATTATCCTCCGGAGGAGGGCCGCTACCTCCGGGGGAACGACTCCTCGCCGGTGGTGGTAGTGGTAGTGCTGAACTGTGCTGAAGAGAGCATACCGGCAGAGCTGGAGCAACTGGTCCGTGTGGGTGTGGAAGCAGGAGCGGCGCTCTCCGGTACAGTCCAGACTGAGAACATCGGGTTTGAGAAGATCATCTGTAACATTATCGCCAACCCGAATATACGGTATGCAATCCTGACAGGTCCGGAATCGGAAGGACACCTCACCGGTGAAGCGTTCAAGGCTCTGGTCTCAAATGGGGTTGACGAGAAGAAGCGCATTATCGGCACCGATGCACCGCATCCGTTGCTGTACAACATCCCCCTCGAGTATATCGAACGGTTCAGAAAACAAATCACCGTCATTGACCTGCAATTCCGGGGAAGCCCGGAAATCATCCGCAAAGCGGTCTGGTCGTGCTACCAGGAAGAGCCGGTCGATTTTGAAGGGCAGACGGTCTACGACATCGGCGCATACCCGGAACCGGCGATGAGCGGAAAGATCACCGGGCGGGTCACCGAGCCATGGAAACAGCCCCAGAACGATGGGGAGCGGGAAGCGGTACGTAAGATGCAGGAATTTATGGAACGGATGCGGGCGCGCCGGAAGCGCGAAAATGAGGGTCCCAAGAAAGGTTAACCGGGTTTTTCCGAAGTGGCTATCGCAACGGCTACCATAGGTGCCTTTTTTCAGGAGATGACGACATGGTAACAGATCGGAGGCGATACGCTTTTCACGAAGCGGGGCATTTAACCGTGGCGTATATACTCATGCGCGGAAATGCCGAGATAGGCGGCGCTTTGATATTTGACAATGAGATTGAAGGATCGGCAGGTGCGACTTTTGTGATGCCACGGGGAAAAATCGGAGAAAAGATCTTGAATACCTATCACCTCGCCGGGATCTTTGCTGAGGCATTAGCACTGAACGACGGTAATCCTGTCAGCGTATGGCCGGATGAAGAAAGCGACTTGTGTAGACGAGCGGAAGGAGATATGAGAGGTCTCGACCCCGGGGCGATGGAATGCTCGGGCCGGTTTGCTGAAAGTTTCCTGAGAAGCTGTTGGCCGTTTGTTTGTGCCGTTGCGGGGAGAATAGAACGCAACGGACTCATTGTAGCGCGGGAATTACACGCATTATATCGTCGCTTCTATCTGAAAAATGAACGGGATCCCTCAAACCGGGCATGTTGAGTTTATCGCTTATCTTGAGCGAAGAGATAGCCATGGCCGCAAACTTGAAAATAAGGAAAGCACAATGGTAATGTATGATATCGAAAAACCCACCATTTGGTCTTTTGATGATGGCGGCAGAAGGTAAATCGATAGATACGGGTATTTTTTGTATCTGGCGGTCTCAAAGTGCCGGTTTTTCGAGGCGCCCATAAGAAGGTGCGCAAAACCTTTAAGCTGAAAGGAGCCGGCATGTCGGTATTAACACAAACGTTCATCAGGAAAGATGTTGCTTCGAGTGAGATTGTTTTCTCCCGTGGTGAGAACCTTTTTCTTCTGGGTAACTACTCCCTCGTGGATTTTGATGAGGAGGCGGAAACTTACAGGTACGCCTTCGATGGGAATTACGGCAAATACGATGTTACCGTGTCTCTGCGCGCCGCCGGCGGTAAGAGGGCGCAGACGATCGCTTCCGCCGCCGAACAACCGGCCGTATCCGCGGAGTGCAGCTGTCCTTTTCCCCGCGGCGGTTGCAAACACATCGTAGCGGCCTGCATGGATATCGAGCGGCGGCTTTCGAGGGCTGCAGGAACGACGGAAAAGAGCGCTGAAGACCAGGCCCTTTCTGAGAAATACCTGACTCCGGAAGAGATCCGGGAAACGGCGTTGAAAGCACGGAAGGAAAGGGCCGCGCGGGAAGGTCTTACACTGCAACTCGGGGAGACCTACAAAGGGAGTCACTCGGTAAAGAGTGAGACGGGCAAAACATACACCGTGACCTTCTACGACCCGGTAGAAGGAGCCGGCCATTGCAGCTGTCCTGATTTTGCAACCAATCATCTCGAAACCTGCAAACACCTCCTGTTTGCTCACAAAAAACTGCTGCGTCGTAAAGACATAAAAACGAGAGCGCAACAGGAAACGTTCCCCTTTGTGCACATCTTTTGGAACTCGAGACAAGAGAAGCCGGCGTGCTATTACGAGCACGTGGAAGACAAAGAGCTATCCGCGGAGCTTCAGGAGTTGTTCAACGAGCAGGGGATCTATCCCCGGGCAAGCATCAATCGGCTCTATAAACTATTCCTGAGAACCGGCGACAATGATGCGGTGGTATTCGATGAATATCTGTTGGGTCGATTGGAGAGAATCCTTTATGACAGGGAGGTCGCAAAACTCGGAAAAAAACATACAATCGACACTTCATCCTTACGAGCAGGACTATACCCGTATCAGCGGGAGGGAGTGGAATTTGCCGTATTCAGGCAAGCGGCCATCATTGCCGACGAAATGGGACTCGGGAAGACGGTTCAGGCTATAGCCTCGGCGGTGAGTAAAAAAAAGATTTTTGGCTTTTCCAAGGTGCTCGTGATCTGTCCTTCGTCGGTGAAAGAACAATGGAGGCAGGAAATCGAAAAGTTTACCGATGAAACCGCCCTGGTTATAGCCGGTCCTCGCGCGAGTCGGCACGCCCAATACACCGAGGAGGGCGCCTTCTTCAAGATAGCCAATTATGAGGCGGTCATGCGGGACATCCTGCCAATCAAGAGATGGGCCCCGGAGATGGTCATCCTTGACGAAGCGCAGCGGATCAAGAACTTTGAAACCAAGACCCACAAGGCGTTGAGCGATATTCCCAGGGAACATGTGCTGGTTCTTACAGGCACGCCGTTGGTAAACAAACTCGAAGACGTTTACAGTATCGTGCAATTCTGCGATCCCGATTTGCTAACGCCTCTGTGGGCCTTCGCCGCGAACCATTTCAACCTCGATCAAAAAAACAAGGTGCAGGGGTACCGGAATCTGAAGACCGTACATGACAAGCTCAAAGGCCTCCTACTACGCCGCCGGCGGGAGGAGGTTATCGAGAGCCTCCCCGAGCAGGTGCCACATGAATACTACCTCCCTTTAGCGCCGGAGCAAGAGCAGATGCATCAGGGGTATATGTCGGCGCTCCTCGCGATTCTCAACAAAAAGGTCATCACCCCGATTGATATGAAACGGATACAGATGCTGCTTATCTGTGCCCGGATGGTATGCGATTCGACCTACCTGATTGA
>CAZHXC010000118.1:3967-8183 GCA_964536145.1 uncultured Spirochaetales bacterium
CCGAGCTCGCCTCGATCTTGAGTGAAATCGTGGTTGAGAACGGCAGGAAGGTTATCATCTTCACCGAATGGACCACCATGACCTATCTCATCGGAAAAGTCCTCTCGGATATGGGAATCGATTTCGTAGAGTTCACGGGCAAAGTACCCGCTGCAAAACGGCAACGGCTGGTCGAAGAGTTTCACGAGAATCCGGAATGCAAGGTGTTTCTCTCAACGGATGCGGGCGGTGTCGGTTTGAACCTGCAGAATGCCGATTGTGTTATTAACTTTGAGCTTCCCTGGAACCCGGCAAAGCTCAATCAGCGAATCGGCAGAGTATCCAGAATCGGCCAGAAGAGCCGGAAGATCGACGTGATAAGCCTGCTCACCAAAAACTCCATTGAGGAACGGGTATATGCCGCGGTGGGCTTGAAACAAGAGTTGTTCGACACCGTTTTGGAAGGTGAGGGAGAAGACGAGGTCGACTTCAGCCGTGAAAGTAAATCGAGATTTATAAACGGGCTGCGCGATATGTTCCGCGAGGAGCGAGTGGATGTGCAGCCGGAACCTGGTTCCGGCCCCGAACTCGACGAGGACACACCGCATTACCTCAATCCGAAGCTTTTTGCAGAAACTGCGGAAGTTGATCTCGAAGCTGAGGAGTTTGCCGATGAAGTGATCGGCGGGCAGGAAAGTGTTTCAGCCGGCGATCGGCAAAAAGAGTCAGGCGCCGACGCAGCAGGAGACTCCGCCGGCGGATCGGCAGGGAGCTCTTCAGGCCGGAACGAACCGGTGGATCCGGCGCAACTGGAGACCGTGTTGAATCAGGGGTTGGCCTTTCTCGATTCAATTTCCCGGATGACTACCGGAAAGGCCATGTTGGACGCAGATGACACCAGCGGCAAGAAAATCGAAATTGACCAGGAGACCGGTGAAGTAACCCTCAAGTTCAAACTGCCCGGCTGGTAAGGCGCTACTTGTCGGTTCAATATTGGTGACCATCCGGTTGCATTCAAAGGAAACGGACTTTCCGAAAGATACCGTGGGAGATCCTGGGCGGATCGGCCGACACGATTCGCCGCCGCACCGGCGAGCAGCGCCGTCTCGCCTGAGTCGCCGACAGATGGATGCGAAAACTACGCGCCGTTTCTCCGTAACAGCGACCCGAACAGGCGGTATAGTCCGGGCTTTTTCCGTTTTGGTGCTTCTCCGGCAAGCTTCGAAAGATCATCCTCGTTTCCGGCTACCAGCAGTATATCGTCAGCCTCGAGCTGATGTTCAGCATTGTAGTATCGATATCCGGTGTCTCCGTCACCTGCCTTCCTCATCGCGATGACGTTAAACTTGTAGATTCTTCGAAAGTCGGCCTCTATCAATGTCATACCGATGTTTTTCCTGGGGACGCGAACTTCTGCAATGATCAGCCCCTCGCCAATCGGCATAAAATTAAACAGATTGCTGTAGGCGATCATGGGAACGAGGCGCTGAGCGGCTTCTCGATTCGGAAAAATAATGTGCGTTGCCCCTACAATATTCAGGATTTCCGCATGCTCCTGAGTCTCAGCCTTTACCACGATTTCCCGAACACCCATCTTCTTCAGATAGTTCGTCACCAGGATGGAAATCTCACTCCGGTCCCCGAGATCGATTATCGCGGCATCCACGCCGGTGGGCACAAGCTTCCGGACGGTCTGCTCGTCGAGCAGATCGGCGATATAGGCATCGGTAACCTGATCCTTGAGACGTTCGATGAGCTCACGATCTTTGTCGATTACGAGAATTTCGCAGTCGATTTCGGACAATCCTTCGATAACTCGTTGCCCGAATCGACCTGCGCCGATGATCACGTATTGTTTCATGCAAAGCTCCAACGCGCTCCCATTGTCTGAGGTGATTGTACCGGATTGTCGGTTGACAAGTAAACAGAATGCGATAGGTGGATGCGATCCGGGCTCTTGCCCGTCCACGTATATGCCTGTAGGATTGTCGCCTGCGGGGAGCACCGGCCGGTAATATGCTTCGTACAATACACGGTGAGAAGATACTCCTATTCTCCTACTTCCTTTTCGTGATAGGTCTCGGCACAGGCTTACTCTCGATCCCAATGGCCTGGGGTGGAGACGGCCCGCTATCTCTCATAGATGCCTTTTTCACCGCGGTATCGGCGGTCTGTGTGACCGGGCTCATCACCGTTGACACCGCGCAATATACGATCTTCGGAAAGACCGTCATCATGGGATTGATCCAGGCAGGTGGCCTCGGGATCATCACGTTTACCACGATCTTTCTGGCCCTTCCGCGCAGACGCCTCTCTTTTCACAGCATGAAAATTGTCAAAGGGTACTACATTGACACGGTGGAATTCCGAGCGGGCCATATCGTTCGGAATATCGTGCTGATGGCGTTTGCCTTTGAAGCGGCAGGGGCAGCGGCCTTGCATTACAGTTTCCGGATCACCGATCACTCGAGCACGCTGTTCAACGCGGCGTTCCATTCGATCAGCGCCTTTTGTAATGCCGGATTTTCTCTCTATAGCGACAGTTTAGAGTCCCATATTCTCAATCCCTGGGTGTCCGTTTCTACGATGCTGTTGATTGTCCTCGGCGGCCTGGGGTTCGTGGTTCTGCATGATATTCGGCGGCGGTGGAGACTCAAATCACCGCAAAGATTGTCGATCCATACCAAGGTGGTGCTCACCGCAACGGTCGTGCTGATCGTTGCAGGCGCCCTAATATACTTTTTGCTGGAACGAAACGGTGTGTTGGCCGGTCTTTCTCCCGCGAAGGCCGCAATCGCCGCCGTATTTCAATCGGTAACGACGAGAACTGCGGGATTCAACACGGTCGTGCAGGCGGATATGCAGTTGCCGTCTAAAATCTGGACGCTTCCGCTGATGTTCATCGGTGGCGCACCCGGCTCGATAGCGGGAGGTGTGAAGGTGACAACCGCGGTTCTCGTCATCGTCAACGCTTTTCGAGGAATCGACAGCAAACAGGAGTTGCGTATCGGACATCGAAGGATCGGCAGAGCAACGCTTGCAAATGCCGCCTCGTTTGTGACGAAGGCGATACTGCTCGTTTTCATCAGCGTCATTTTCCTCTCGATTGCCGAAATGGGAAGAGCGTATCAACCGTCGTTCCTTGAGCTGTTGTTCGAAACCGTCTCAGCCTTCGGCACCGTCGGGCTTTCACTCGGTATTACCGGTGATTTGAGCACATGGGGTAAGCTGCTCATCATATGTACAATGTTTGCCGGCCGTGTCGGGCTTGTCTCCATGGCGATGAAACGGCCGGGCCGATATGTCGAACGGCACGTTGATATGCCGGAAGGAGATGTGCTAATTGGTTAGACTGGCGAGCATTTTCTGCCGGAGCGTTTGTCGGCCCTGCGCCGAACCTTTGTGCTGTTCGGGCTCACGAAATCCTTTGGTCTTGTGTAAGGTTAGAAAAAGATGGTCATAAGCTCAGATTACCACACTCTGTTTTCCGATACTGTCTGGTATCGCGCCCGGCAATACGCGGACACGAACCGGGTGCACTTTCTTGGCGTAAACCGTGCCGGAGGAAAGGGCAAGAATGACAGGTTCTTCTTTTCGGTATCCGGCTCGAACAAGAATGAGTATACGGTTACGATTCGTCCCGGCAGATATCGCGGTGACTTCGAGGCGACCTGTGACTGTCCGTATGAATGGGACGACTACTGTAAACACATAGGCGCGGCGATACTGGACGGGATAGAGGACGGCATTTTTACGCTGATCGACTATTCCGGCAAACACGTTGAGGAAACAAAGCCCATTGGGAAGCAGGGCCCGGCAAGCCCGCAGGAGGAACGAAAACTCCAGCGTGAGCTGCTGCTCGATCTCTCGAGGCTCCTAGGCAGACAAACAGGAAATATGGCCTCACCTTCGGAGGTGCTCAGCAGCTGGAACTACGGCGCGCGGGACATGTTGTTTCCCGGCCGCTCCGGAAGATCTGCGGAAGTGACCCGGGCTTCGCAATGCTTCCTGTTGGTATTTATTATCGAGCGGAAAAACGATCCGTACGGTTACCGGTTTTCGCGAAACCCGGATCCTCTCACCCTTGCGCCCGGAGCACAATACCTGAAGAAGGACGGTTCGCCGGGGAGATACGAATCATACCGGGACAGCCAGACTTTCATGCCCTTGACGGATAGTGAACGAGGCATGTTGGCGTGGTTGCTCGATTCGGAGTCAAAATGCGTGTCCTTCGGCT
>CAZHXC010000119.1:0-8112 GCA_964536145.1 uncultured Spirochaetales bacterium
TCGGGGTCCAGCATATTCTCCCCGTAGGAAAACCACCGCCGCCGCGTCCGCGGAGTCCGGAATCACTGACGAGGGAGATGACACCCTCAGGAGTCATTTCTGTGAGCGCCCTGCACAGACCGGCATAACCCCCGTTGAGGATGTAGTCCTCAAGAGACTCCGGATTTATTCTTCCGCTGTTTTTGAGTACTACGCGGGCCTGGATGGCGCCGGTTGTGTTCTCCTCTTCCTCCGGGCAGTACCAGCTTCTGTCAATTACTTCCATTCCCGGCGCCACGGCTCCGCCCGCCTGGATGAGCGCGGGAATTTGAGGGGGCGTTACGTTGCCATAGAACACGCTCGTTCCGCCTGCAATATCCACAACCTCGATTGAAGGCTCGCTGTGGCACAGTCCCATACAGCCGGTTTGTACAACCGAAAACTCGCCTTCCTTTCCCTGTTCGCTAATCTCCTTCTCGATTGCTTCGAGGATTGGCGTAGTGCCGGCGGCAATTCCGCAGGTGCCGAGGGATACGCGGATTTGGGTGGAAGCTCCACCTGTCCGTGTTTCTCCGGACCGCCTGGCGATGCTTTCGAGGTCCTGGAGTGAACCGATTTTCGTGTTGCTTATACTATTTGCAGTCATTGAGGATCTCCTGAACCATGGCGGGTGTAACTTTGCCGTATACACGATCGTTCACCATGACCACCGGTGCAAGGCTGCACGCCCCGACGCACCGTAAACCACCGAGGGAAAAACGGAGGTCTTTTGTGGTTTCGCCCTCTTCGATGCCGAGGTGGCGCACGAACTCATCGAGTATGCCCTGTGCACCCCTGACGAAACACGCTGTTCCCGTGCACACGTTTATCTGAAACTTGCCTTTCGGCTTGTCCGTGAAAAAGGAGTAGAAGCTGATCACTCCGTACACCTGTGAAAGGTGTATATCAAGCCGGTTTGCTACGTAGAGCTGAACGCTCTCCGGTAGAAATCCGTACAGCTGTTGGGCTTTGTGGAGTGATTGGATGAGATATCCCTGATTCTTCACCGGATCATCGCCTATTTTGAGGTTATCCATGTAATCAGAGAGTGACTTTTTTGCTTCGGGTTTTGCATCGAGTACACCGTCAGTGCCAATTTCCACGTTTGTATCGGTCATACTGCTACCTTCCTTTGGTTGCTTCAGGCGAGTGCCCTGCGCACCTTCTCGGCGAGCACTTCGCGCTTCACAGGTTTCTGAATGATGTCTTTGACCGGTAGTTCGTCTGCGTCGAATACCTTTACCGAGCTGTCGGCAATCGAGGATATGATGATGATTGGAATACTATCACCGAGCTCTTCGGCGAAGGTAAAGCCTGAGTCTACTTCCTCCATCATGACATCCAACAGAATCAGATCCGGGTTTTTCTCCGCAACGAGCCTCTTACCGGTCGCAGCATCCTCAGCTTCGATAACGATATAGCCGTCCTGTTTGAGGAATGTCCCCAAAATCTTGCGAAAATCCTCATCGTCATCTACTACGAGTATGGTCGACTTTTTATCCATGAGATTCTCCCATTGTTTACGATATGGGTAAGATAAGAGTTATAGATCCGATTGTAAAGAGATTTCGAGAAAAAATTCACGATTGAACCGCATGCTCTCGTGGCGGGATTCACGTCTGCGTGAGCTACGGTTTGTTGAGTTGGTTCGCTACAGCCGGCCGCGAAGCTTCATCACTTCGACCACTCGTTCAATTGCCTGTACGTACGCCGCTTGACGCATGTTGATCTCGTACTGACTGCTCGTTTCATAGACATTGTGGTAGGCGGTGGTCATCTTGTTGTCCAGTCTTTCGCGAACCTCATCTTCCTTCCAGTAGTAGAGGGCGTTGTTCTGAACCATTTCAAAGTAAGATACGGTTACGCCGCCGGCGTTGCACAGGAAATCCGGGATAACGTGAACACCGTTCTGAAAAAGAATATCGTCGGCTTCAGGAGTCACCGGCCCGTTTGCAAGTTCTGCGACGATTTTCGCCCTAATTGACCTCGCGTTATCCACAGTTATCGCATTTTCCATCGCGGCAGGTATGAGAATATCTACCGGAAGCTCGAGCAATTCATCACCGTGGATCGGCTGTGCCCCCTGACATCCGGACACTGAACCGGTGAGTGCTTTGTGGGAGCTGACTTTGGCCACATCAAGGCCGTTGTCGTCGTAAATCCCTCCCCGGCTGTCACACACCGCAATGACTTTTGCATCAAACAGTTCGCCGCAAAGCGCGGCGGCATAATAACCGGCGTTTCCAAAGCCCTGGATTGCTACCGTGGCGCCCTTGAGATCCAGACCGAGCCTGTCCGCCGCTTCACGTATACAATACATGCCGCCTCTCGCGGTTGCATCACCCCTTCCGAGCGATCCACCGGCAGGCACGGGTTTGCCCGTAATGACGCCGGGGGACGGCTTCCCCGATAGTACCGTGTACTCGTCCATCATCCACGCCATGATCTGTGGAGTTGTGTAGACATCCGGCGCGGGCACATCCTTTTCCGGACCGATAAATTGATACACAGCGCGAACATATGCCCGGCTCAACCGCTCAAGCTCGCCTTGAGACATGGTTTTGGGATCGCAGACTACGCCGCCTTTTGCGCCGCCGAGGGGGAGGTCGAGCAGGGAGCACTTCCAGGTCATCCATGCTGCCAGTGCGCGTACCGTATCCACCGTTTCATCGGGATGAAACCTGATGCCGCCTTTCGTAATGCCAAGGGCGTCGTTGTACTGTATTCTATAACCGGAAAAAACCTGTGTAGTACCGTCGTCCATTTTCACAGGCAGCGATACATGCAACTCCCTGGCCGGTTTTTTCAGGATTGCTACCACTTCATCGGAAAGCCCGATTATCCGGGCACATGCGTCTATCTGATCACCGACAATTTTGAACGGATTCTGTCCATTTGAGCTTTTCTCCATTGTCCTGGCTTTTGCGAGCATGTTTTCCCCCTTTCTCTCTGCTTGAGGCGCCGTCGTCACATTCTGGCAACCTATTGCCATATCGACACTACGGGAGTATTGGATAGTTGTCAATATGTTTTTTAGTAACAATTGGGAAACTTACAAGAATTCTGCCTCGGGGTGCGATTTCACATTTTCCCCGATATTGGGTATAGTACATCGTCAGTGAATGAAGGAAATACCGGGCCGGTAGATTCCCAAATCGATCTAAGGATGTCGCGAGATTTGTCTGCAAATACCAACGGTGGAGACGAGAAATACGAGTTAGTACTCGGTAAGTTGACCGAACGTATCAAAGAGCTCAACTGTCTGTACGGTATTTCAAAGTTGGTGGAATCGGCTACATCTGTAGAAGAGATTTTGAACGGGGCCGCGGAGCTGATATCAAAGGCGTGGCAGTACCCGGAGATCACCTGCACGAGGATCGTGCTCGGAGACAGTGTATTTGTCTCGAGCGGTTTCTCCGAATCCCGGTGGTTACAGACAGAGACGATCATCGTCGATGGAGAGAAGCGCGGCAAGATCGAAGTATTCTATCTCGAGGAGAGGCCCGAACTGGATGAGGGCCCGTTTCTGACGGAAGAACGGTATCTCATTCATGCAATAGCCGAGCGTCTTGGACACATCGTTTCACGTGTGGAAGCGGATGCACGGCTCGAGTCTCTCTACAAGAGTGAAAGAAACCTGCGGAAAGAGCTGCAGGAACAGATGCAGAACAGGATTGAGTTTACCAGGAGGCTTATCCACGAGCTAAAAACCCCGCTCACCTCTCTGCTTGCGACGAGCCAGCTCCTAAGCGAGGAGCTTTGCAGTCACGCTCTCGGGAAGTTATCGAAATATGTATTTGAAAACGCTTCGCGCGTGAATGAGCGGGTGGACGAACTGCACGATGTGATCAAAGGTGAAATCGGGCGCCCCGATGTGGAGCTCAAACGGGTGAAGCTTGCCGATACAGTCGAGTCGGTTCTTGAAGAGGCGGGCTCCCTGGCAAGACAGAGTGGATTGGAGCTTCGCCTGGCTATCGATCGGTCCGATATAGTGGTGCATGCGGATGCCTCGCGGGTACGGCAGATCCTGCTGAACCTTTTGAACAACGCTGTCAAATACGCAACCGGCACCGGTACGGTGGAGGTACGAACTGAAACGGGAGATGAAGAGGTTACCATCGAGGTCAGGGACAGCGGGCCGGGCATTGCCGGGGAAGAACAGGAACGCATATTCGATCCGTACTACCGGTCGCCGGATAAGGCAAGAAGCTCTCATGGACTCGGTATTGGACTTGCGCTCTGCAAAGTCCTTGTGGCCGCCCACGGCGGCGATATTTGGGTCCGGAGCAACCCCGGAGACGGTACGAGCTTTTACTTCACTTTGAAAAGAGTAGTAGAAGAGCGGGATTGAGATGAAGATACTCATTGTCGAAGACGATCAGAGCATCATTGACGCGGTTACTATCGCCTTCGAGTTTCGTTGGCCGGAAGCGGAGGTGATAAGCTCGCTCACCGGCAACAACATAACCGCCATCATCCGGGAGGAATCTCCGGATATAGTGCTTTTAGACCTGAACCTGCCGAACACCACCGGCTTTGACGTTCTCGACGAGATCCGGAGCTTTTCGAGCGTGCCTGTGATCATTCTTACCGTGAGGTCTGCGGACGAAGATGTTATGAGGGCCCTCGAGAACGGTGCGGATGACTATATCACAAAGCCTTTCAATTATATGACTCTGCTGTCGAGGGTCCGGGCGGTACACCGCCGGGCAACGATGATGCCGGGCGTCGGAGGTCAGAATACTATTATCAACTCGAGGTTGACGGTGGATTTTCTCGAACAGGTGGTCAAAGTGGATAACAGAGTCGTAAACCTCACGCAACTCGAGTACAAACTCCTCATAGTCCTTGTGAAAAACAAAAACCGCTTGATGACATATGAAGCGTTAGCCGGTGAAGTGTGGGGGACCGACGGTGATAAAGCCAAGGTAAAAATCGCGATCAACCGGTTGAGAAAAAAATTGCGTGATATCCCGCCGCAGATAATACTGAATGCCCGCGGCGAAGGATATATGTTGACGGCGTGACCAAAAGCCTCCATTACGTTCGCCCGGAGGTGTGAGAATACAACTTTTGTCACGCTGTTAGCCTTTCTACAACTTCTGTCAATTACTTGAAAACCATCCGTTACCGTTCATAACGAGATATTCCTGACTACCGTAGTAGTTAATTTCAATCACAATAGTAACTTGCTGTCTTTGTGTACAGCAGCCGCACCGATGGCACGTTAATTGCATCAGTGTTTCCGGACAAATAGCTATGGAGGGAAAAGATGTCTGTAAACCGCAAATTATGCTGTAAAGGCCGGATCAATATGTCGCTCATCATTTTGTTCTTCTTTCTTTGTGCCGGTGTAGCATTTTCACAGATCAATGAAGTGCCACGAACTCTCGTTGCATTTTCAGAGCAGGAGCTCGTGAAGTTCGGTCAAAGCTCCGGAGTGGTAGCCGCAGTTAAGGAGCAAAACTCACTTGGCCGATCTCTCGATGAAATAGAACAAATCGACAACCAGTGGCGTAGCGCGGGAGGCGTGACACGTTTCATGCTCGACCTGATGAGTAACGATCTCGCGCTGCTGCTTCACAATTACGAACATACCTACGGATTCATAGTGGAGACGTTCGTGATGGACAACAAAGGAGGGAACGTGGCTCAGACAGAGCGCACCTCCGACTACTGGCAGGGTGATGAAGCAAAGTTCAGCGAGTCGTTCAACAACGGTCGCGGATCAATTCACTACGGAGATATTGAGTACGACGGTAGCGTGGACGAGATCATCGTGCAGGTTTCCGTGCCGGTTATGGATCAGAACCGGGCAATTGGAGCGATAACCTTCGGTGTGAGTCTCGACCGGTGGGAACGTCGCTAAAGGAGTAGATGTATGAAGTTTTTGAGTAACATGAAAATTGCGACAAGGCTGGTGGTCTTCGTCAGCCTGATAATGGTAGTGGTGATCGGAACGAGCTCGGTGATCATCAGTCTCAGAATGAACAAGATCTTGGAAAAAGAAGGCAAAACAATCGCGGCGGAAACGTCCCGGCATTGGGCAAACGTGATAAAGGCGGAGCTCGAAGTACCGCTCGACGAGGCGCGGGCACTTGCGGAAGTATTCGAAGCAGGTGCGAACGTCGACGGGATCAGTCTCACCCGGAGAAAGGCAAACCTGTTGCTGCAGTATTTTATAGAGCAGAATCCGGACTTTCTTGGCGTGTACATCGCGTTTGAACCGGATGCCTACGACGGGCACGACGACAACTTTATAAACGAATATGGACACGATGCGACGGGCCGATTCGTGCCTTACTGGACCCGTAATACCGACGGAACCGGTGTTGTCGAGCCGTTGCTCGCCTACGATCAGGCGGGCGACGGGGATTACTATCAGATTCCGAAGAGCCGGAACCGGGAATCCGTTATCGACCCGTATCTCTATCCGATTCAGGGTGTAGAGACAATGCTCTCATCCCTCGTTGTACCGATACAGGGCAGCGGAGGAGAGTTCATCGGTATTGCGGGAATCGATGTCACCCTCGACAAACTGCAAAGCATGGTCGAGAGTATCAGCATCTCAGGATTCCCCGGCGCCTATGTGACCTTCTATTCCGCCGACGGCATGGTAGTGGCGAGTAAGGACACAAAGATGGTCGGGAACGTTCTGTCTGAGACCGGGAACGAAGGATCGTTTGCAGAATCCGTTCTCTCGGGTGAAGAGTTTTCTGTTACGCGTACCTCCGGTTTTCTCGGTACGGAGGTGCTCACCTATGGGACCGCCGTTGAGATTGGATACACCGGCACCCCCTGGACGGTGGAGGTAAATATTCCGACAGCGGAGCTTCTCGCGGGAACGAGGGAGGCTGCCACGCTGATTGTCATCGCAGGCATTGCGGGGATAGTAGTCGCTATCGTTCTTGTGTATCTCATCGCCCGGTCGATATCGATTCCTCTCGGCATGATTACTGAAGGAGCGCGCCGTCTTTCCAAGGGAGACTACGTCCTTGAGGGAATGGATCAGGGGGCGGTTGCCCGCATCAATGCGAGATCAGATGAGCTCGGCGATATAGGGAAGGCGTTCAGCAACCTTATAGGTTATTTCGACGAGAGATCAAATCTTGCAAGACAGATTGCGGACAAAAACCTTGACGTTGAAGTGCCGGTTGCCTCTGATGCGGACCAGTTGAGTTACGCTCTGCGTGACATGAGCAAATCTCTCAACGATTTTATCAAGCAGGTAGCGGAGGCAGTGGCACAGGTATCATCCGGTTCGCAACAGGTGGCGCAGTCGAGCCAGGCGCTTTCACAGGGGGCGACAGAACAGGCAAGCTCGATTGAGGAGATAACCTCATCTATTACCGAGGTGAACTCTCAGTCAAAGCAGAATGCGGAAAACTCCGGCGAGGCAAACGACATTGCCAAACAGGCCGCCACAAACGCTGAATCCGGAAACGCGAAGATGAAAGAGCTGACTGAAGCAATGCAGGGTATTAACGACTCATCGGATGAGATAAAGAAGGTTGTCAAGGTAATCGATGACATTGCCTTTCAGATAAACCTGCTTGCTCTCAATGCAAATGTTGAGGCCGCGCGTGCGGGTAAATACGGGAAAGGATTTGCCGTTGTGGCTGACGAGGTCCGGAATCTCGCGGTACGAAGCGCAGAGGCGGTCAAGGAAACGACCGGTATGGTCGAGGATTCGCTTCGCAACATCGAACGGGGAAACAGCTCGGTAACCGAGACCGCTGAGCAACTCGGCTCCATAGTCGAAGGCATCTCAAAGGTTGCCACACTTCTCGATGAAATCACCCATGCGAGCAAGGAACAGGCATCCGGTGTAGAGCAGATCACTTCGGGTCTCGAGCAGATAGATGAGGTCACACAGTCGAACACTGCAAGCGCTGAAGAGAGCGCTTCAGCCAGCGAGGAGCTTGCCTCGCAGGCACAGCAGATTCGCGCGTTGATTGCGGAGTTCAAGCTTCAGAATGACAACGGTGATGGTCTGCACGGCTTCGGCAAGCCTGCATCCGGCGATGTAGAGGAGATCCGGGAACAGGTGGACTCGGATGACGATGAAGATGTAGTGGAAAACAAGAACAGACT
>CAZHXC010000120.1:0-875 GCA_964536145.1 uncultured Spirochaetales bacterium
TTGCCTACACCCGCGCCACCAAACATGCCGGCCTTACCGCCGCTCTCTAAGGGCGTGAGTATATCGATTGCCTTGATTCCGGTGAGAAAGATATCGGAGGTGGTTTTTCTCCGGGAGAGCGGGACGGGCGTTCGGTAGATTACCTTCCTCTGCCCTGTTTCGACAGGCTCGCCCTTGTCTATTGGATTTCCAAACGCATCGAACATGCGTCCTAAGGTGTTTTCACCAACCGGCACCGTTATCGGCGATCCGGTGTCGCGGATAGTGTCGCCTCTGCTCAAACCACGTGTCTGAGAGAGGGCGATGCACTGCACCCGGTTGCTTCCCATGTGGTCAAGCACCTCGACGTAGACGTCGCCGTGGCCGTTCCCCCCGCCCGCTACCAGCAGGTTTCTGATAGGCGGTACAATCTCGGTGAAATGCGCGTCTACAATGCTTCCTTTTATCGCTATTATCGTGCCGGTGTTTGCCATTTCTCTCTAGCTCATGCAAGATGTGTGCCAATTGCGAGCGCCGGGCACGAACGCGATTTCCCGCCGGTGCCGATCTGCAGACCCCATTGTTTGCCAATTTCTGTGACAACGGGGTAAACCGGCGCCTTCGTACTCCAATAAGCAAGCCTTGACCTGTTCGTTGCTTTGGACCCTAAGGGAAGTTTTTACCCATGGCCATGGGTACAGTCTTTCCCGGATTTTTCCGCCTTTTCACGCCGCTTTCTGCGTTTAATCTCAATTTCAACCCAGAATAGTACAAGGAGACTATGGGTTCTCCCACAGGCACCCCGCTAGACTAATGCATGAACGGTAATTCTCAGGAGGACGGATATGCAGGAGCTGCTGGAGGTCCGCTGGCACGGCCGCGGAGGACAAGGCGCG
>CAZHXC010000120.1:885-2397 GCA_964536145.1 uncultured Spirochaetales bacterium
AAACCGCCGCACAGATTCTTGCCGAATGCGCGATGGATTCGGGCGCCTATATTCAGGCTTTCCCGGAGTACGGCCCTGAACGCGCGGGCGCGCCGATGCAGGCGTTTACACGCATCGGGGATGAACCTATCAAGCTTCACTCGGGTATCAAGGCGCCGGATATCGTGGTGGTGCTCGATCCGACGTTATTAGGAAGTGTGGACGTAGCAAACGGGCTGAAAGAAGGGGGGCTGCTTCTCATAAACAGCTCTGAAGAGCCTGAAATCTTAAGGGAGCAGTGTAACTGTGAATCCGGCGAGGTGGCGGCCGTGGATGCCACCGGAATTGCCCTCGATACCATTGACCTGCCGATGCCCAATATACCCCTGCTCGGCGCCCTTGTTAAGCTTCGTGAGATCATATCTCTCGAGGAGCTGAAAAGCGGCGTTCAGAAAAAGATGGCCAAGAAGATTGGAAAGGAAAAGACCGAAGGCAATTTGAAAGGAATAGAGGAAGCTTACGAAGGAGTACGGGTATGGAAAAGAAAGGATGGAGAGACATCCCCATCGGGGGAATGATAGTCGAACCGGGATCCGCGGAAGAATATGAAACCGGGGACTGGCGGACATACCGGCCGGTAGTTGATCAGGAATCCTGCATTGACTGCCTGCAATGCTGGATTCACTGTCCTGATGCTTCAATACAAGTCGAGGAAGAGAAAATGACCGGCTTCGACTACCGGCACTGCAAGGGGTGCGGTATCTGTGCCCGGATATGTCCAGTGGACGCCATAGAAATGGAAAAGGAGTAGCAGTGTGGGAGAAAGAATTGCTTTGACAGGGGATGAGGCGGCGGCATACGCCATGAAGCAGATAGAGCCCGATGTGGTTGCCGCGTATCCCATAACCCCGCAGACGGAAATAGTGATGACATTTGCACAATACGCTGCAGACGGTGATGTGGAGACCGAGATGATTCCCGTAGAATCGGAGCACAGCGCCATGAGCGCCTGTGTCGGCTCTTCGGCTTCCGGGGCTCGCACGATGACGGCTACGGCGGCAAACGGACTGGCTTTGATGTGGGAGGTACTCTATATTGCCGCCTCAACGCGTTTGCCGATAGTGATGTCCGTCGTCAACCGGGCGCTCAGTGCACCAATTAATATCCACTGCGATCATTCGGACTCCATGGGCGCACGGGAATCCGGCTGGATCCAACTCTACAGCGAGAACGCGCAGGAAGTATATGAGAATCTGATTCTCGCGATACGGATAGCCGAAGATCCGGACATTTTGCTGCCGGTCATGGTGTGCCAGGATGGTTTTATTACCTCACACGCGGTAGAGGCGGTGGAAGTTTTCAATAAGGAGGACGTGTCCCGGTTTATAGGGGACTACAACAAGGAACATGCGCTCATAGACGTAGAGAACCCCACAACCTATGGTCCCCTCGATCTCTACGATTACTACTTTGAGCACAAGCGCCAGCAGGCGGAGGCTATGATGCAGGCTGCTGACAAGATACCGGAGATAT
>CAZHXC010000120.1:2407-5007 GCA_964536145.1 uncultured Spirochaetales bacterium
GATATGCGCGGAGTTCGAAAAGACCTTCGGCAGCCGGCAGAGTGTGGTTGAAGAGTATCGGATGGAAGACGCCGGTTTCGCCTTGATGTGCCTGGGATCCACGGCGGGAACGGCAAAAGCGGTGATAGACAAACTTCGGGAAAAAGATATGAGAATAGGACTGATAAAACCGCGGTTCATGCGTCCATTTCCGGCTTCCAGGCTCTGCGAGTCTCTCGAGGGAATCGAAGCGGTCGGCGTGCTCGACCGCAGCGATAACTTCTCAACCCAGGGAGGTCCGCTGTATCAGGAGTTGAGATCTGCGGTGTACGGTCTCGAGAACTTCGCACCCCGGCCCGAGATATTGAGTTATATCTACGGTCTTGGGGGAAGAGAGATCGATCCGGAGATGATCGAGCGGGTGTGTAGAGATGTCTGCGAGACATCCGGTGAACGGCGGGAAGACGGAAAAACAAGTTACATCGGCGTCAGAGAGTAGGAGGAGAGTCATGCCAAAACTGAAGGAATTGTCCACCATACCGGAGCGTTTGAGCTCCGGGCACCGCCTCTGCCCGGGTTGCGGCGCCTCGATCGCCGCGCGCCAGGTATTGCTTGGTACCCGGGACCCGGTGGTAGTTGGTGTGGCGACAGGATGTCTGGAGGTGGCGACGACCATCTATCCGCACACCGCCTGGAAAGTGCCGTTCATACACAACGCATTTGAGAATGTTGCGGCGACAATAAGCGGAGCGGAAACCGCGGTTCGCGCCCTCAAGAAACGAGGAAAGATACCGGAGGATAAGGAGATCAAGTTCGTCGCCTTCGGTGGTGACGGCGGTACATACGATATCGGGTTACAATCGCTATCGGGTGCTCTCGAGCGTGGGCACGACTTTGTGTACGTGTGCTATGACAACGAGGCGTACATGAACACCGGTATACAACGTTCAGGCGCAACGCCAAATTGCGCTTCCACCACTACCGCCCCTGCAGGAAAGGAAAGCGCCGGGAAGGGGCAATTCAGGAAAGACCTGACGGCCATCGTGGCGGCGCACCATATTCCGTATACGGCACAGGCGTCCATCGGCTATTGGAATGACCTTGTCTCAAAGGCGCAAAAAGCCTTTGCCGTGAAAGGGCCCGCGTTTCTCAACATCATGTCTCCCTGTCACCGCGGCTGGCGGTTCGAGCAATCGAATACCATTGAAATTGCCAAACTGGCGGTTGACACCTGTTTCTGGCCTCGCTACGGAGGTTGAAAATGATGAGTACAGGTTGACCCACAAACCGAAAGAAAAGCTTCCAATCAGAGAGTGGCTGGAGACGCAAGGCCGGTTCAAGCATCTGTTCGCGAATGGGGACGGAAACGAAGAGGCGGTGGAGGACATACAGGAAGAGGTTGACCGGAGGTGGCGGGGAATCCTGGAACTCTGCGGAGAAACCGAAAGATAGAAAAGAGGATGAACATGGTCTATAGAAAAAGCATCGGCATTACGTTGCTCATTGCATTCCTGCTGATGCCGGCTACTCTCTTTGCCGGCGGTCAGGAAGAACAGGAAAAACAGGAAGAGACGATCGAAGAGGAGGCTGCGGCCGAACAGGAGAGTATAAACACCGGGCCCCTGGCGACCCCGGCAAAAGAGGTTGAAGCCTGGGCGGTGAGGCGTGCATCCGGTCTCATTTCCACACCTCACTCAACCTCGTGGGGTTTCTTTGGGATACGAACGTAAAAAGTGGTGCCTTCGCCAACTTCCGAGTCGAGGCTCACTGACCCGCCGAGTCGACCTGCGGCGGTGCGGACAATTGACAGCCCCAGGCCGCTCCCACGCACCGATTCACTCGAGTGGAGCCTGGTGAACGCTTTGAATATCTTCTCACGCTGCGCCGGTCGGATTCCCGGCCCGTTGTCTTTTATGGCCAGTTCGATGGAGTCCTCCGGCAATTGCCGCCAGGTGAGCTCAACCTGCTTTGTCTCTGAATCGTTGTACTTGATGGCGTTGTCGAGAAGATTCATGACGATCTGTTGCAACAGCAGGGGCTCGGTCACGATGGAAGGCCACTTACTGTACATCGAGATTTCGGCGTCCGATGTTGCGGCAATCTGATCCACCACTTTCCGGATAAAGGGACCTAAGTATATCCTCTTGCAGGTGAGATCTGAGCTCCGGATTCGTGAAAGCGTCAGCAACCCGCTCACCATTTCACCCGCAAGGCCGAGAGAAGCCTCGATTCCATCGAGATACTCCTGCTGTTTCTCCTGCAGAGTACCCTCAAGATCCTCCTTGAGATAGCGGACGTAGTTTTGGGCAATTTGCAGCGGGGCGCGCAAATCGTGGGAAACTACCGAGGTGTAGTTGGAAAGCTGGTTGTTCGACTCTTCGAGCTCGCGTATCAGCCGCCGCATCTGTCTTCCCGTCTTTTTCTGCTCGGTAAGGTCCCGGATGATAAAGAGCAGGTGGTGCTCGGCGTCGTGCGGAGAAGTGAGGGATTTTGCTTCTACGCTGAGTTTACGCCTGCCGCGTCCGGGCATATCCGCCGACACTTCGATGGGAGAGAAATCAGCTCTCTTTCGTTTTAACGATGTAATGCGTTTAGCAAGCTCTCTGTCGTTCTCCAGACCC
>CAZHXC010000120.1:5017-6347 GCA_964536145.1 uncultured Spirochaetales bacterium
GTTTCCAATTCAAACAGCGATCTGCCTTCCGCATCTTTTACCTCTACGCCAAAGGTCCTAACAAAAGCCGAATTGACCTGGAGCACCCGCAGACGGCGATCGGCAACAATCAGCGATTCACCAATGGAGTCCACGATGGTCTCGCTCAGCTCTTTTGCTTCGGTAAGGGCCTCGCGCGCCAACCTGGTCTTGGTTACATCGATAATGGCGCCGTAACAGACGCGCCCTGCTTCCTCTACGGTATCCCGCTGAGTGCGGAGCTGCACGTAGCGTAACGGTCCTCCATCTAAGGCGAGCTTCAGGTTGCACACATGAATATCATCACTCGTCATGACGGTACGCAGATGCGTGAACAGCACATCCCGGCTGGTCTTGTCGAGTAAGTGATACAGGCTCGTGTCGATGAGCTCTCCCCGTGGTTTTTTGAGGAGATCTGACGCGGTCAGGTTCAAATCAACAATCTCACCCTTGGAGCCGAGGGTGATTTGGCCCACCGGAGCGCTGTCGAAAAGCTTTGCAAAACGGCGCCTTTCCCCTGTGAGCCGCCGGTTGGCCTCCTCGAGCTCCTCATTCCGCATCTCCAGTGCGATCTGACGCACCCGCAGCTGGTGGAGCATGGCACGCGGATCATCCGAGAGCCTCTCCTCGGACATCGGATAGGATCGCCATTCGTGATTGCTGTTGGTGTTACCCATACCGCTTACTTCCGGGTGTTTCCATCGGCAGCGTCCCGAAAACTCAGGAGAATCATCGTTTCATCCGTGCCTTCGGCCACAACACGGCGGGCGTTGAGCAGCACCTTCTTTCTCCCGATGCGCGGAAACTCGTGTTCCATCGGATAGTCTTCGATTGTGTTATTGTCGGGTATCATCTCTTCGAGCAGTATTCGAAGGTCCGGAATATCCCACTGGCCGTTTCCGAGCTCGTAGAGTTGTTTTCCCTCGGTTTCACTCGTGGTAGCGCGGAAAAAGAGATAAAACGCGCGGTTTGCATCCTTCACCTTGAGATCCGCATCAATGATCAACAGCGGCTCGTTGATGGTTTCAACTACGTTCTCTGCAAAGCGCTGGGCGTTTCTCGCTTCAACCTCCAGACGCTTGAAACGAGTTATCTCGTAGAAGGTGATGACCACACCCTCTATGGTGTTTTCAGAAGAACGGAAAACATGAATTTCCGTTTCAAAATACTCATCGTTGCGCGTCCGCATTTCAAACTGTTTGGACTCGAGGCTATCAAGAACTTTAGCTGCCGCGGCAATGATATCGATATTTTCGATATTGTTCGAAATGTCTTCGAGCAAACGACCGCGATCCTGTTCGAGAAACTTGAA
>CAZHXC010000120.1:6357-8065 GCA_964536145.1 uncultured Spirochaetales bacterium
GACGGGGTGAATCTCTTGATGCGTAGTTCATCATCGAGAAATACCGAGCCTACAGAAAACGTTGAGAGGAGGTTTTCCACGTCGTCGTTTACCTCGGCAAGCCGCCGGTTTTTCTCCTGCAGCTCGACGTTAACGGTTTCCAGCTCCTCGTTTACGCTCTGCATCTCCTCCTGGGAGGACTCGAGTTCCTCGTTTGCGCTCTGTAGTTCCTCGTTGTTCGCCTGCAATTCCTCGTTGGCGGATTTCAGCTCTTCATTCGAGGTCTCAAGCTCCTCGATGGTAGATTTGAGGTCTTCTTTAACCGAGCTCAGCTCGATTCGCAATCTCTCGACCTCACCGTCGGAGCTTATCTGCCGGTTTTCGCTTCCGGTCTCCGCCTCTGCCTCCTCCTGCTCAAAGGAGACCAACAGATATTCAACCCCGTCGTCCGAGAATGGCGTAACCGTGAGCTCCGCTTGCAGGAATTGGTTTCCATAGGTGATGTGCATATCGCCGGCGGTTACCTCGTGCTTCTCGGTTCGCGCTTCCTCTAGCGCTTCCTGAAGAGAAAGATAGATCTCATGACGCGCCATTTTCATGATGTTGAAATCCGGCTCCCCCTGTGGAGGCTTCAGGAACTTATCCGCATCTCCGTAGAGGAAAAGCACGCGAAAATTGTTGTCCAGCAGGATTGCCGGTGGAGCATATTTTTCCATCAGCGCCCGTTCGAAGATGCGGCGGGGCGGAGAGGCCTCGGCAGGTTTATTCTGCTCGGTGCCTCGCCTTGTTACTTCCCGGCCTTCCGGGCGTGGCGCATGTTGCTTTGGCTCAAAGGTCAAAAAGTGGGCGGGTTGTGGCCGCTCGGATTTTTTTGCGGAAAAGATTTTGTGGTTGCCGTCAACCGGCTGAAAAAGGCCGTTGCTCTTGCTGACCCCTTCCGCAGTGCCGAGAAACAACAGCCCGCCGGGTTTCAACGAGTAGTGTATTAGCGGCGCAATTCTCTTCTGGAGCGGTTCCTCCATATAGATGAGCAGGTTGCGGCAGCTGACAAGGTCAAGTTGTGAAAACGGCGGATCACGCGTAACATTGTGCTCTGAGAATATCAACATGTGGCGTATCCGGTCTGTCACCTGGTAGCCGTTTTCCTTTTTGAAGAAGAATTTGTTGATGCGGTTTTCAGCGATGATGGTACGGATCCCGGGTGGATAGACCCCCGCACGTGCGGTTTCGAGAGCATGCTTGTTGATATCCGTGGCAAAGATTTTGATTCCAAAGCTCCTGTTCAAATCGTCCTCAGCCTCCGCAAAGTGAATTGCGATGGAATACGCCTCTTCACCCGTTGAGCAGCCGATGACCCAGCAACGGATACTCTCGTCCGGGTTCTTGGGTTTGAGAATCCGTTCCCGGATCATCTCACCGAGTGCTTCGTGCGCATCGGGGTCCCGGAAAAAACCGGTTACGGTGACGGTAAGATCGTTGAATAATCGCCACACCTCCTGCGGGCTCTCTCTCAGGTAACCGAGATACTCGATCTTGCTCTCTATCTGATTCAACAGCAGACGCCTCTCGATGCGTCGCTTGATTGTCGAGCGCTTGTAATTATCAAAATTGTGTCCGGTTCGGTTCCTGACTACTGCCAGTATCGAATTGATTTCATTCTCTTCGGTCTGTGTTTCTTCCCGGTCTTTGGATGGAGCAGAGAAATATGGATACCTGGTGAAGCGCATAA
>CAZHXC010000121.1:0-8053 GCA_964536145.1 uncultured Spirochaetales bacterium
CATATTATCGGACCCGAGCTCGGGCTTACGCAGCCGGGTATGACCATTGCCTGCGGCGATTCCCACACCTCAACCCATGGCGCGATGGGCGCAATCGCCTTTGGTATCGGCACCTCCCAGATCAGAGACCTGCTGGCAACACAGACCCTGGGGATGTCACGTCCAAAGGTGAGGCAGATCCGCGTGTCCGGTGAGTTGCCGGAAGGTGTGTATGCAAAAGACATCATCCTCAACATCATCAGGCGGCTCGGTGTAGACGGTGGAATAGGATACGCCTATGAATACGCCGGACCTGCCATAGAGGCGCTCGAGATGGAGGGGCGGCTCACTATCTGCAACATGTCTATCGAGGGCGGTGCGCGTGCGGGATACGTCAATCCGGACGAAAAGACTTTTGCTTACCTCAAGGGGCGCCAATACGCGCCAAAGGGCGAAGAGTTTGAACGGGCGGTTGCGGCGTGGAAAGGTTATGCTTCAGATACCGATGCGAGTTTTGACGACACCTGGCAAATGGACGCCTCGGCATTGGAACCGATGGTGGCATGGGGCATCAACCCCGGACAGGGCGTTGGCGTATCGGAATCGCTGCCCAAACTCTCCGACCTCCCGGCGGAGGAACGTGAGGTAGTACAGAGGGCGTATGAGTATACCGGCTTCGCAGAAGGAAGCGAAATCCGGGGAACACACATCGATGTGGCCTTTATCGGCTCCTGCACCAACGGTCGGCTGAGCGACTTCAGGGCGGCCGCCGCTGTGCTGAAGGGGAAACGGGTGGCGCCGGGTGTCAGAGCGCTCGCGGTACCGGGCTCACAGAAGGTGAAGGCGCAGGCGGAAGAAGAGGGGATCGACGAGGTGTTCAAGGCGGCGGGTTTCCAGTGGCGCGAACCGGGTTGTTCGATGTGTCTCGCGATGAACCCTGACAAGCTCGTCGGCAGAGAGATTTCGGCAAGCACATCAAACCGCAACTTCATCGGCAGGCAGGGCTCGCCGACCGGTAGAACGCTCCTCATGAGTCCGGCGATGGTCGCGGCGGCCGCCGTGAAGGGTGAGGTAACCGATGTCAGGGATCTTTTGTAAAGAGGTGGTGTCAGATGAATACAGGAACAAGTGAACGCACACTCATACGCGGACGGGCTATCCCGCTTCCGGGGAACGATATAGACACAGACCGTATCATTCCCGCACGGTATCTCAAGTTTGTTACCTTTGACGATCTTGGGCAGTTTGTCTTCCAGGACGAGCGTTTTGATGAAAACGGCCGGGAGAAGGAGCACCCTTTCAACGATGACCGGTTCGCGGGCGCGGAGATCCTGCTGGTAAACGACAATTTCGGGTGCGGGTCTTCCCGCGAACATGCGCCTCAGTCGCTGATGCGCGCCGGAATCCGGGGGATAGTGGGTGAGTCCTTTGGAGAAATTTTTGCCGGAAACTGCACCGCCCTCGGGATCCCATCGGTCAAGTTGAAACACGAAGAAGTTGAGTTTCTCATGTCGTCGGTGAATGAAAATCCCGCCGGAGAAATCGTTCTAAACCTCGAAAAAAAGAGTGTCAGTCTGGGGGACACCGTGTACACCTTCAAGATGCCGGAATCCTACAGGGAGAGCCTGGTGTCGGGGAGCTGGGATACAACCGCCGCCCTGCTCGAAAACAAGGATCTCATTGATAAGAAGCTCGATGAGCTTCCCTATGTCGCGGGCTACTAGATTTCTGAGCGGCCGCACCCGGCACTCCGTGCAGTCTCCCTTTTTTGCTCATACGGTTTGTAATTCTACGGCAGATGCGATAGAATTGATTATAGAGCTTATTCCCATTGGAGAATCCGATGAAAAAGATTTGTTTTCTCGCATTTGTACTTGTGGTGGCCTCGGTGGCGCCGATACTCGGTATTGATATCTCGGTCGATTATGTTGACGGCTATTTGGATATTCAGGAAGACGGCGAATGGTACGAATTGTACATGGGAGATGTCATTTCGGACGGTGATACGATCCGTCTTGATGAAAACTCGATTGCGGAGCTCTCGCTGCCCGGAAACAAGCTGACATTGACACGCCCGGGAGTGTATGTTGTGGCGGATTTGCTTGAAGCTTCGGGAGAACAGCGCTCTATCGGTATAGCTTCTGTAATCGGAAGCAAGATCAGAACCCTGGTTAAAGAACCTGAGCAGAACCAAACGGCCGTTATGGGTGTTCGCGGCTCAAAGTCTGAAAACGAGCTGGAATGGATGAGCGGGGACACCTCAGAGCTCCTCGAAACCGGTATTGAATACCTCGCAGACGGCGAATATGCGGAAGCGGCAGGAGTTTTTGAAGAGGCGTATGATTTTGCGGATCCGACTGAAGAGAGTGAAGTCCTCTTCTATCTCAGTTACACCAACCTCTTGATGGGACAGACCCGTCTGGCCGTGCAGGCGCTGGAATACGCCGAACCCGATCCTTCACAGGAGTTCTTTGAAGATCTTGTGCTCCTCAAGGGACAACTGCTTACTGAGACATTCGCCCATGAAGAGGCGATCGAATGGCTCGATGAGTACTCATCTGATATCAAAACCAGCGGTGCGCTGCAGATGAGCCTGCTGCTTTCGGGTGTCAATTACAGGGGACTCGGGAATACATCGATGGCGAGACAATCTCTCGAGGAGGCCCTCGCGATTGATTCCTCATCGGACGCGGGGCAGGCAGCCGAGAACCTCCTAAAGAATCTATAAGACGCATCGAAAAACCCACATTTCGGAGGAGCGGCAAGAAAGCTGGAGTTTCACCGGTGTAATCCCTGCGTTGTTGCCGCTCAGTGTTGCTGCACATGCTTCTCACGTCCTTTCATCACGGCATTACTTTTCCTTTCACTATTCGTATACTTTGTATGCGATGAATCTTCTGTGTAAACTCAACCGATACTGCATGACCGCGGCAGCCGGCCTACTGGGGATCGTGATACTCGGCGGTTGTCAAAGAGGCATAGAGGAGGAGATAACCGCCCCGGAGCTGCGCTCTCACGTCGAGTACCTCGCATCTGACGCACTCGAGGGAAGATACACCGGCACTTCCGGTGTGGCAGCGGCGGAAAGCTACATCGCAGATTTTTTTGGCGAGCTTGGCCTGTTACCGCTCCCCGATGAGGAAGACTACTTTCTCGAGTTTGAATTGCAGCGCCGCTCCTACGACAAGAGCGCCACGTTTCTTGTAGTGGATGGTACCGGGTATCAATTAGGGAAAGATTTCAGACCTTTTCCGTTTTCCGATGACGGCGAGATCGAGGCCGAAGTCGTTTTCGTGGGATACGGCATTACGGCGCCGGAATACGACTACGATGATTATGCCGGACTGGAGGTAACCGGAAAAATCGTCCTCCTCATGCGGCATGAGCCCGATGAGACCGGTACAAAACCCGGCTGGTTTGAAGGCGAGCGACACAGCCGGCATGCGTATTTCCTGACAAAGGCCAAAACAGCGGCGGCTAACGGTGCTGTGGGGATGCTTCTCTACACCGACCCGCTCCACCACGCCTCCGATAGTGATTTACGGGTCATGCCTCGCTACGGGTTTCCTAACGGCGAGATAAGAGGCCGGGATGGCAGGCAGGATCCGGTAGCCGATGGATTTCCTGCATTTCACATATCACGCGAAGCGGCTTCAGCACTCCTCCCGGGAACGGATCTGTCCGATCTGCAGCGTGCGGTCGATTCCCTCGAGCCAGTTTCCCAGATCGTGAAGAAGTTGGGGACCGGCAAAACCGTACGGATGAAACAGACCGATGAATACTCGACGGGCACGGTGGCTGCGAGAAATGTAGCAGCCTATCTGCCCGGGACCGGCGATGGAGAGGATTGGATCCTCGTCGGCGCGCATCATGATCACATCGGATCCTACTCGGGGGAGGGAGATACTGTCTACAACGGTGCGGATGACAACGCTTCCGGTGTGGCGGGAGTGCTCGAGCTTGCCGAACAGTTTGCCGCTCATCCTGCCGAGCGGGGGATCGTCTTCATTACTTTTGGTGCGGAGGAAATCGGACTATTCGGATCATACGCTCTTGACCGTTACGATCTTATCGATTTTGAAAGAATCGGCTTTATGCTCAACCTCGATATGATCGGCAGGAACCCGGAAAAACCTGTGGAGCTGTACGGCGACGGATTTACCGACGGACTTGAGGATCTGGTAAGAGCCGCGGATGAAAAACACGGTGTGGAGATAGCTTTTCAGGGAAGAAGCTACGAACCTTTCAGCGATATCGCGGTCTTTCATGACAACCGGATCCCCTTTCTCATGTTTTTCACCGGAGAACATCCGGACTATCATGGTACCGGTGACCACGCAGAAAAACTGGAGTACGACAGAATGGCCAAACTGCTGCAATTATCATATGATGTAATTGATTCTACGGCCGGTGCAGAACGGCTTCTAAGGTTTGAATGATGAGTGATAACAGAAAGCGCCGCCCGGTCGATCTCCTTCCACTGTCGGATTTGTTCAAGGGTCTCGAGCCGGCGGAACTCGATACGTTGGCCGGGCGGTGCGAGATACACGAGTACAAAGCGGGGTCCTTCATCCTTCAGGAGAGCCCGGTTTCCGGGTGTGTGTACATCATCGATTCCGGAGAGCTCGTGATTTCGAGACGTGAAGACGAAAGCGATGCAATAGTAGCTCGCTTTATCAGCGGTGAGTGTTTTGGTGAGCTCGATCTTTTTAGCGATACAGGCGGAGCGGTGACAATACGGGCGGAAACCGACACGAGGCTCCTGCGTTTTCCAGGTAACGGCGCCGGTGCCGGCGAGATTTTCATGCAAAATCCGACCGCCGGTTCGCAGATACTCAAAAACCTCCTCTCGATGGTAGCAAAGCGTATACGGTCCACAAATAACCTCATATCGAAACGTTCTCCGTGGATACAGGAGTTGAGAAAACTCGTTTTCGTAGACAAGCTGACCGGTCTGTACAACAGGACATGGCTCACCGAGGAGCTTGAAAAGGAGCTCACGGGCAAGCGGGCCGGGACCGCCATACTGATAATCAAGCCTGATAACTTCAAGGTCATAAACGATACCTACGGTCACGATGCCGGAGATAAAACACTCTCGCTCCTGGCGAGTACCGTTTTGCCGGCAGCCGGGCAATCCGGCAGCACCGCCCGTCACGGGGGCGATGTTTTTGCGGTGGTGCACAAAAACGCAAACGCTCGGCAAAGCCTGAGTCTGGCCAATCGCATTCTCACGTGCATACGCAAAATTGACCTGAAGGCGGTAACCGGCACCGGAGACCTCATGCTTACCGCGAGCATCGGAATTATGGCGAGACGACCCGGCGACCGTACCTCGATTACGAAGATCATCGATACAGCGTTTGAAAGGATGCTGATTGCCAGAAATAGCGGTGGCGACACGATTTGCGATTCCGGAGGGGATAATGCGTAGCGCTGTTGAGCTCAATGAGGTGGAGATATTCTCTGATCTATCGGCGGAAGAGATACGGGAGATAGCCGGGAGACTCAGGCGGCTCGAGCTGAAGCGAGATACCGTCCTCTTTTACGAAGGCGACGAGGGGCAGGAGCTGTATATCGTTCGTAGCGGAAAACTTGCGGTCTCGGTGAAGACTGAAGACGGATCCGATCTTGACATAGCCCAGTTTGGCCCGGGTGACTTCTTTGGAGAGATGTCCATTTTTGAACATGAACCACGCTCGGCAACCTGTTACACAAAAACCACGACCGTGCTGCAATCGCTCCATGAATCCGATCTTCTCGCATTGATAGAGAACAACCCTGAGCTGGCAATGAAGATCATGCTCCGGATGCTCACGATCACCAAAGGCAGGCTTGACAATACCGGTTCATTCCTCACCGAGATGGTGCAGTGGGGAGAGGCCGCAAAAAGGCGTTCGATCACTGACGACCTCACCGGTTTTTTCAACAGACGGTATCTTGATGAGGCTCTCCCCTCGCTTGTTCAGACCGCACGGGAATCCGGCAAGGATGGAGACCGGAATCATCTGTCTATCTGCATGCTCGATCTCGACCATTTTAGAGAGATAAACGAGCAGATATCCCACGCAGTTGGAGACGAGGTAATTCAGAAATCTGTTGGTGTGTTGAAAGAAGTGCTCGTTCCCGGCGACATTCCGGTCCGTTACGGCGGTGATGAGTTTGTTGTCCTGATGCCTGGAACTGCCGCACAGGAGGCGGCAAAACGTGCGGATGAGATTAGGCGTAAGATTTGCGCGTTGGACCTGCTTGCCAATTACGACTGTAGCGTAAAGAGGGTAACCACGAGTATCGGGCTCGCCTGCTATCCCGATCATGCTCTTGATGTGGTCAAACTAAAAGAGGCCGCGGACAGGGCGTTATACCGCGCCAAAGAGAACGGGAGAAACAGGGTATTTGTGTATACCGGGGAGGAATGATGAGAAAAACTGCTATTCGTTCAGTGGCGGTCAAGAACTCGATAATCGCAAACATCGTGCAAGCCCTTGATGAGCGAAGAGATTTTTTGCTGCTCGGTCACACCAACCCTGATGAAGATTGCATCGCATCAATGGTATCATTTGCGCTTCTCGTCACAAAGTTCGAGAAAAACGCCACCATCTGTATCGACGGCGAATTGCACGAGCACTTCAACTACCTGCTGAATATCTGCAGACACAATTCCATCACGTTGGTCCACAACGGTAAGGAAGCTGAAGCGAATTACGACACCGTGGTGGTGTGCGACACTCCCAAACCCGACATGATAGAGTGCGGCAGCACAATCGAGTCGGTTCTTGAAGACAAAGACATCGTGAAGATAGAAATCGATCATCATCTCGAAGCGGACAGCGCCTATATTGGTGATGGAGGCTACTGCCTTGTTGACGAGGCCTCATCGGCGTGCGAGCTCGTCGGGCTGATAGCTCTAAAGCTCAAACTGAGGAAGGACCTGACCGCAAAGTACAATATTACCGATCTCTTGTCGCGCAACCTCGTTTTGGCGGTTCTCACGGGAATTATCGGTGACTCAAAGATGGGGAAATACCTCAAAACGAAACGCGAACGTCGCTTTTACCGTATGTTTTCCGCCATGTTCAACGATTTACTTACACATCAGACAACCAAGGCAGGCAACTTTTCCAACCAGGAGGAGGTGTTCCAGGAGCTCGGCAGGCTTTCCGAGAGCGAATCAAACTGCCACAAGGAGTTTTTGAAAAGGAGAGGAACGAGCGACCACATCGGGTATGTTGTACTGGACAAAGAGGCGACGCAGGCACTCTACGAGGATTTTGACTATGACACCGTGGTAGCCGCATCGCGATCCATCGCCGACGTTCTTGCCGAGGATTCAGGCTATTTGAGCCTGGTGGTGTTCTATGATCACCCCGATGTCTCGAATCTCGTTCAATTCAGGATGAGAAGAAGCGAGAGATTCAAGCTCTACGATCTGCGAAATATTATACGGATATTCGATATTGAAAACGGCGGCGGGCACGAAGGCGCGGTCGGTTTCAGGATACCGTCTAATCAAATCGACAGTATAGAATCGTACACCGCCGAAATAATTGAAAAGGTAGAGTCAGCAATTGCCGGTCTTGTCGACTGACCGCATCCTCAACTCTTCCCGCTACCACCGAATATCTGCTTGAAAAAATCCTCGGCCTGCCGGCCCGCCGCTTTGCCGGCTTGCTGCGCCGTTTGACTGAGCTTGTTTATTGCTTCACCTAAGGGGTCTTTCGACCGTGAGAGTTCTTCTCTGTACTCTCTCACCGCGTCCTCGAGCTCCTGTTTTGGATCCAATTTGCCGTCCCTCCGTCTGTATGTGCCGGTGAGCATTTCTTCGTAGGCTCCGCCGTCTCTCCAAACCTTGAGCTCCTTGAGTCTGATTATCGGGAAAGGATGGGTTTGCCCCATGATGTTCAGCAGTTTGTGTACGCTGTCAAGGACATCTCCGCCCGCCTCGTACTCTTCGGCCTGCACGAGAAACTCCTCGAGTACCATCTCTCCCTGAATCCCGCCTGCGAGCTTCATGAGCAATGAGTAGACGGCGTTCTCATCCTGTACCGCCAAAAGGCTCGCCCTGTCGGCGCTC
>CAZHXC010000122.1:0-8046 GCA_964536145.1 uncultured Spirochaetales bacterium
TGGTCTATTCTCCTTTTATTTGTAATCGATAACTAAGAATTGAGAAAATTCTTATGTTAGAATGGAATGTCGTCCTCAAACTTGCTTGCCGGCTCTTGTGAAGGCTCTTCATAGTTCGAGTATGCACCATCACCGCTGTCCCGCGACGGCGATCCTCGACCGCCACCAAGCAGCTGGACATTGAATGCAGCGATTTCCACTTTGCTTCTCGGCTGGCCATCCTGTTCCCAGCGATTCTGCCGCAGCTCGCCGTCGATTCCAACCTGTTTGCCTTTGACGAGATACTGGCTTATCGCCTCACCCTGTTTGCCGAAAAGCACCACATCAAAGAAGTGCGCTTCGTCTTCCCACCGATCACCGTTTCTTTTTCTCCGGTTTATTGCCAGCGAGAACTTGCATACCGCCATACCGCCACCGGTATAGCGCAGCTCTGCGTCGCGGGTAAGCCTTCCTACCAGGATAACTCTGTTAATATCCGCCATTTTAGGTCTTCTTCACGAAAAGATGTTTCAGCACCGGATCCATGAGTTTCACGGCCTTTGAAAAATCGTTTATCGTGAGCGGATCCATTTCCGTTTCAAAAAGGTGGTAATGGCCCCGTGTTTCCTTTTTCACCATGTAGGCAAGGTCTCGGGCGCCGATATCCTCTTCTTTCACTATTTTTGCATTTACCCGGTTGAATTCATTCTTGATGAGCTCCAAACCTTGTTTGTAGAGCTCCTCCTCGGGTCGAAAAACAAAAAATGCCTCATATTCTCTCATATTTCCTCCTTGTGGTATATTATTCCTGAAAGGGCCGTTGGCCACAAACAGGATAAAGAGGCGCGAAAAAAATTACCACGCTGCCGGACGGATGTCAAGCCGACGGGATTTCGCACCGATTAATATGACATGGCGGGGGTGCTGCAACTTGGCTGAAACCATGTACTACGATGACAATGTTTTCTACCTGAACGAGATCATCTCCAATTTGGATGACGCTTTAAAGCTCGATATTGATTCAGATCTCTTTCTCGACAAGTTCGTAGAAGACATCATGTTTGTCGAGTCGATACTCGAACAACTCTATATTTCGTTGAAGGAAAACGACCTGCTCCTCCGTCGCCCTGAACACCTGAAGCGGATCATGCGTTCTAAATATATATTTGCCGAGTTGCTCAACAGTATCATGAACGATGATTCGGATCTGGGAAAGAATCTCCATCCGTTCTATCAAAAGTTTCGCGAGTTGGTGCACGAACAGCGCGATCATATAAACGAAATACGCAACCTTCTCAGTGAAGCAACCACAGTCACTCAGCATGAAGATATGGTTTCACAGGAAGAGTTCCGTATTCTTCTCGAGGACAACGACACCCCCTAGCAGACATCGTTCACCAGCACCGTGGAATCCCGCCTTGGATCAGCTCAAAACCACCTTTGAGAAATCCTGCATCTGTAAAACGTGTACGTCTTCCTGGAGCCATTCCGGCTTCACATATCCCCACGCCGCCAGATAGCAGGAAATCCGGCTGTTATCGCACCCGGAAAAATGATCGATCTGATCGTCTACAAAAACCGCCTCTTCTCCGTCACGCAGCACCCCATTGATTATCTCAAGCTTACGCTCCTTTCCTGAACAGATGAGTTTTTCAGACGGCCACCGGAGATCGTTAAACTGTAGAATCTCGCGAACAAAACTCACCTCTTTTGTGGTGAGGATCCACGCAGAATCCGCCACTGAAACAAGCGCGTCATAGATGCCCGGGTAAATCCGGTGCAAGCCAAGCCAGTAGTCTCTGTCAGACTCAAGAAGACCGCCCCTCGCCGCATAGAACAGCCGGTGAAAAGTATCCATACCTTCATCCCCAATGGCCGCTTCCTGAGCGTCAAAATCGGCCTGTTCCCGCAGGGTAATGTCTCTGTCGATACAAAACTGCAAGAGCAGATAATCCGCACCGCGCCGTATGAGGGGTCTGTAGCTCTTGAACTTCACATAATTCTCAAGCGATACGCTCGTACGCCTTTTCCCCGTGTAATCTGCATACGCCAACCAGGAGCTCACGAAGCATTCGTCCACCGAGTCACAGATGACGCCATCAAAATCGAGAAAGAGTACCTTGTTTCTTCTATCTGATCTTTCCATTCTTCTCTTTTTGAGTAATGTTGATAAAGTAATGATTCGTCAACAGTATACACCCTAAAGTGAAACGATGCGATACCCATGAGGAGGAGCAGCTATGAATGAAGTTTTGCGAGACATGGAGTCCAAACACGTGGATGTGGAGCTTACGCATGCAATTTTAGAGAGAATGAACCGGGGAGACTACAGCAGCGAACCTGCAACCGTCAGCTCCCTGCCACAGCCTGATGATCCCGCAATTGTAGACTGCAGCTCCGCTCTTTCATTTACGGTCTCACAGGCCCAGGCAAATGAAGCCTTCAAGCGTCTCGGTATCGGCATAGATCCCGCAGATTACGCCGCCCGCTCGGGTAGCTCCCTGCACTTTGATGGTACCGCCTTAAGAAAGCTTGGGCTCGCCCTCTCGCCGCTGCTCTCATACGGTGTGTTGAACGGCGGGTCAGCGACAAGCTACGCGGATACAAGGAGAAACAGGGGATTCGATCCGGAGCTTTTTGCCTATTACGCACGGATATTCGACAGCTTTTCAGAAAAACTGCGCGGTATGCCAAAGGGACTGACGCCCGCGTTCATCCAACCCGACGGCGGTGCAGGGCCGACGTTTATGGAGCTGAAGATGCGGGGTCTGCTTGCAGGCGGAAGGGGTGCCCCGGCGGAAATAGAAGGCAGTGCAGTCCCATACCTCCCCGCCTACCAGATGACGAGTGCCGGCAACAACGATACCATAGCGCAGGCCTACAACGCATACCGTAACTCGCCGCTTATCGCTCCGTTGAACGGAGAGGGTCACGGCGATGTTACCCGGGTCAAGACTGCGGTGCAGCCTCTCATAACGGCCTACACAAAGGTTGGTGATGAGTGGGGCGTCTTCTCCAACGCCTTTGGAGAGGAATCGTCGGTACTGCCGCTACCCGGTGGCCACGGGCAGTGCTTTGTGACGTTGAAACCTGTGTTCGAAGCTTTGCGCAACATCGGAAAGCGGTTTGTTGTCCTTGGCAACGTGGACAATCTTGGGAATATGCCCAAACCGGAGTTTTTGGCCATGCTTGTCCTTTCCGGTGCTCCCGCCGGGTTTGAGTTTGCCTACAGGACACCGGTTGATGTGAAGGGAGGAGTGCTCGTGAGGGACGATACAGGGAATCTCACCTGTGCAGACATCGGTCCTGCGATTCGCCAGGAAGACGTCCTGGAGGCCGAGCGTCAGGGAGCCAAAATCCTCTTCAACTGCGCAACCGGACTGTTTTCGCTCGACTATCTCGCTGAACACATAGACCGGATTATCGATTCTATACCGCTGCGTGTGAGCAAGCAGGAAAAGGACGCCGGGACATACTATCAGGCTGAGCAGATTACCTGGGAAGTAATCAGTTTGATCGAGAATCCTCTCATCTTTGGTGTGAAGAAGAACGAGAGGTTTCTGGCGGCCAAACTCTTTATCGAGAACCTGCTTACCAGCGGCATAGGTATCGATGATCCCTATTTTCCGGCGCGCGGTGAGCTAAAGGAAACCGCAATCCAACTGCACAACGGTTTGAAAAGCCTGCTCGGTTCCACTTTCCGTATGGTAAGGGAGCAGGGCTTATGGAGACCGGAAGGGATAAACGCAACTTAGCAACAATCGGGTCGATATCGGCTCCGTTTTGACGTACTATCGGTACATGAGCACATTAGCCCAAAACGAGCTTGACTACCACCGCATTGAAAAGGCCATCCACTATGTAAATGAGCATGCAAAGGAGCAGCCACAGCTCGAAGAGGTGGCCGCACATGTGGGGGTTTCGCCCTACCATTTTCAGAGGATGTTTTCGCGCTGGGCCGGTGTAAGCCCGAAACGTTTTCTCGCTCTACTGACCCTGCAGCACGCAAAAGAAATCCTCAAAAAAAGTGCGGCCACGGTGGCGGATGCCGCGTTGCAAGCGGGGCTTTCGGGTACCGGACGCCTGCACGATCTCTTCGTCACTATCGAGGCAATGACACCCGGTGAATACAAGTCTCTCGGGAGCACCCTTGAAATACGGTACGGATTTCACCCTACACCATTTGGCCGGGCGCTCATCTGTGTCACCCGGCGCGGCGTATGCGGTCTTTCATTCAGTGATAACGACGCTGAAGTGCTTGCCTATCAAAAGTCACGCTGGCCGCTCTCGGTCTTCATCCACGACGTTGATGAGACTTCCAGGCACATTGCAAGGATATTCTCACCGCGCCGGTCAAACGGCAAGAGCAGCTCACCCGGGGATTCGGTCAATTGCGTGGTGGCAGGTACGCCGTTTCAATGCAAAGTTTGGGAGGCGCTTCTCGAGATTCCGCCGGGTTCTGTGAGCACATACGCACACATAGCTGCTCTGGCCGGACACCCCACATCGGTACGTGCAACCGGGAATGCGGTTGGGCTGAATCCCGTTGCATACCTCATCCCTTGCCACCGCGTCATCCGTAAATCGGGAGCCCTCGGAGGCTACAGATGGGGGAGCGTAAGAAAACAGGCGATGCTTGCCCGGGAAACCGTCTTGTAAATGGCGCCGTTGCCGGCGCCGTCAATATGCTACCAATTCTCTCCGAGCACCTCAAAAAAGGACTGCGGGTGCGCGCATGCAGGGCACGCCTTTGGCGCTTCTTCACCCTCGAAGACATATCCGCAATTCAGACATCGCCACAACACCTTCTGGCTCTTCCTGAAAACCGTACCGCCGTCGATGTTGGCTTTGAGCTCGTTGTACCTCTTCTCATGCTGCTTCTCCGCGACGGCGATCGCTTCAAAGGTCTTTGCAATGGCCTCGAATCCTTCTTCCCGTGCGGTTTTTGCAAACTCCGGGTACATTTCGGTCCACTCGTAATTTTCGCCGGCGGCGCCTGCGGCTAAGTTATCAGCTGTCGGACCGATTACACCAAACGGGAAACCGGCCGCCACCTCCGCGTCTCCGCCGTCCATAAACTTGAAGAGCCGTTTTGCGTGCTCCTTCTCCTGGTTTGCGGTCTCTTCAAAAATCTGCGCTATTTGAACAAAGCCTTCCTTTTTTGCCGCTGAAGCGTAGTAGCTGTACCGGTTCCTCGCCTGCGACTCGCCTGCAAAGGCGGTGATTAAATTTTTCTGGGTCTGTGTCCCCTTGAGATCTGGCATGATAATCCTCCTGTGTATGGCGCATATTCTTGATCGATTTAGTCGCGCTTGTCAATAGTGATTATCGATAAAACAACTAATGGGCACATCGAAAAACCCGCATTTCGTACAGGCACCAAGAACCCAAGTCATTCCGCTGAGACCCGCTATGGCGATGCACTCCGGTGCCTGAACGGCCGGCCGGCTGAGGTCGTACACCACCGCGCGCCCGGCCGGATAGACGGATGCGGTGGGAGCCGAGCCTCCGGCGGCAGCGAGTGTTCCCAAAGCGCTTACCGGATTGGCCATAGGTCTCTCCTTGATCGGCCTAAATCCATGTGCTACGCTACATCGCTATTTTAGGGTAGCACCTTGCGCCCGGCATAGTGAGAATCGGACGCGTAGGTTGAGGCGCCTTGTTAGGAAACATAGACGATAACACTGTGACAGACACAACGGTAGAAGTTGCAGATCTCCAGAAGTACTACGGCAAGTATCACGCGTTAGCGGGCATCAGCTTTGGCGTGCGAAGGGGGGAGATCTTTACCATTGTCGGTCCTAACGGTTCCGGAAAAACGACGACGATGGAAATTGTCGAAGGAATAAGAAAACCGAACGGCGGACGAATAACGGTTCTTGGCGGCAACCCTCGTGACCACAGAGTGCGTGAAAAGCTGGGTGTTCAGATCCAGGATTCACAACCGATGAACAATCTTACCCCGCTGGAGGCGGCCAGGCTGTTCCGTTCCTTCTACAAATCCGGCGAAGATCCCTTGACCTCTCTCGAGTCGGTTGATTTGGCAACAAAGAAGAACTCCCTCGTAAGGAATCTCTCCAGCGGTGAGAAAAAAAGGCTCGAGCTTGCCCTGGCAATCATCAATAATCCGGAAGTGGTATTCCTCGACGAGCCGACAACCGGTCTCGATCCGAGTGCCCGGCGGATTGTATGGAAAATAATGAAAGATTTGAAAAGAAAGGATACATCGGTAATCTTTACAACCCATTATATGGATGAAGCTGAATCGATATCCGACAGAGTGGCCATTTTGTATCGTGGCGAAATTGTCGCATTGGACTCGCCAAAACGGCTCATTGCGGTGTCAGGCCTGCAAAACCGTATTTCGTTTCTCTGTACCACAAAGGTTGAAGGCCTGCTGCGAGAATTGAAAGAAAGGTTCACCTACGTCGGGCACAAACAGGACACCATTGTAGTGATCGGAGACAACGCGAAAGAAGACTTGCAGACAGTATTCGGCGTGGCCGAGTCTCAAGGAACAACTATCAAAGATCTGACGGTCAGAACGCCCAATCTGGAAGACGTATTCCTGCAGAAAACAGGCGCGAGCTATCCCGAATACCAGCCTAATGAGGCTCCGGACACATGATAAGGCAGACCGCGCGCATCATATATCATCTTTCAAAGTCTTTCTTTCTTCAGGAGTTTCGCTCGAGAGACTCGGTGTTCTGGATACTGCTCTTTCCCCTGTTCATGTTCGTGCTATTTGGCATGCTCTTTGGTGAGACCGATTTTACCGATCAGTCGATACGGATTGGCGTGGACACCGAGCTGGCGTCAGATCCAATTGGTGAGTATGTTCTCAGACCGCTTGAAAACAGCAGCAAGGTAAACATGGTCCTGGTTGAACGCGAACAGGGTTTGAACGACCTCGCGGCAAACAAGCTGTACGCCTTCATATCCGTCCCGGAGTCAGGAAATGAGCTCACGGTCTACGTCACAGAAAAAAACCGGCCATACCAGATGGTACTGGACTCACTGCTGGAGACTTCCACCCTGGAATCGGTTCGTGACATTATCAAAGATAAAAGCCCGGTGGTCTACGAAGTAAGGGTTCTCGAGCAAAACGGCAGACCGCTACGATACGTATACTTTCTTCTCTCGGGTATTATCGGAATAGCGATGATGATGAATTGCTTTTCCGCAATACCCCAACTAATAATCAGCTACAGAAAGCAGGGGTTCCTGAAGCGATTTGCATTTTCGCCCTTGAGAAAAAGCCACTTCACTTTCAGCGTCATCATCCAGCGGCTGATATTCGGAGTGACCCAGCTTCTTCTTCTCCTTCTCGCCGCATACATCCTGTTCAACGTGCGGCTCAATGTTTCAATTCTGCCTTTTGTCATTACGTTTATCGTCGGCACGGCGACGTTTACGGTTATCGGATTCTTTATTTCAGGGGTTCTTCAATCCGTAGAAGCCGCCATTGCGGTAGCACAGATACTTATCATCCTTTTTCTCTTTACCTGCGGAATATTCGTTCCTCTCGAGATGTTGCCGCCCTACTTGAGCTGGATAACAAACATAAATCCTGCGTGGCATTTGTCAAACGCGGTGTATTACACTATGGTGCTCGGGTACGGCATTGAGAGTATTGTACAGGCTCTTCTCTGGTTAGCTCCCATCGGTCTTCTCTTCTTTGTGCTTACTCTTTTGACCTTTCGGTACGAAAAGCGGATATAGGAGGCGCACGTGGCCGAAAGAGTGGTTGTCATCGGAGGCGGATTATCGGGCCTCGCCGCGTCCGCCTTGCTTGCTAAGGAAGGATTCTCGGTAACCGTCGTCGAAAAACACCGGAGCCCCGGCGGTGTCGCCAGAGTGTTCCGGGAATCAGGATATTGCTTCGATATGGGCCCCTCGTGGTATCTCATGCCTGAAGTGTTCGATCGTTTCTTTTCTCTGTTCGGCAAGAAGGTCTCTGATTATTACGCGCTCCGGGAACTCGATCCCTCCTACCAGGTATTTTTTGAAGGCGGGGCGAACGCCGTCATTTCCCGTGACAGAAAGGCAAATAAGGAGATATTTGAT
>CAZHXC010000123.1:0-4901 GCA_964536145.1 uncultured Spirochaetales bacterium
AAAATGCAAAAAGAATGAGGGCCGGATCCCTCATCGGAACCCGGCCCTATATCTGCAACACCGGAGCTTGCTAAACTCCCAAAGCCCTCGAGCTCCGTTTTCTTAATAGTACGAACGCGCCGATGATAAGCCCTATCATGACGATCGGTACGGCAATCCAGACAGCCTGATGACCCACCGCAATCTGATAGAAGAGTGTAGCGGTGATCCACGCTAAGACCGTCAGATAACCGATAGAAAGCCACCCGTAGCCTTTCCCCATCTCCCGAATAATGACGCCAAGCGCGGCGAGACACGGAAAATAGATAAGGACGAACAACAGGTATGCGTACGCCTGTGCGGGTCCTCCTGAGAATCTCTCCCTGAGAGTCGCAAATATGCCGGTGTCTGCCTCTATCTCTTCGGCGGTGGTCTCCTCGTCAGCCCCGATGATTCCGGTACCCAGCGGATCTGCGAATCCGCCGAAAACACCGGCCAGGTTTTCAGGGATAGAGACAAAGGATTCCTTCAATCCGCCTCCAAAGCTGAATGCGTCTTCGGATTCCCCGGCGGCGGCACTCTGGCTGTACAAACTATTGAGGGTGCCCACAACCGCTTCCTTTGCAAAGAGACCGGTAAAGAGTCCCACGGATGCGGGCCAGTTATCCTTCTCGATACCCATGGGAGTAAAAACGGGAGTTATCGCCACACCGATCTTTGACAAGACCGAATTGGAGGAGTCTTCATTACCAAACGATCCGTCCACGCCAAGAGAGTTCAAGAACCCCAAAATAACAATGGCAATGATGATGACCTTACCGGCCCTGAACATAAACGCTTTCAATCTGAGCCAGGTGTGGGTCATGATATGCCTGAATCTTGGAGCGTGGTAGGGGGGAAGCTCCATGACAAAGTTCGATCGCTCACCCTTGAAGAGGGTATTCCGCAGCAGCAGCCCCGTCAGTACCGCCATTACGATGCCGAATGCGTAGATACTGAACACTACGGCGCCGGCATTTCTCGGGAAAAAAGCCGCGGTAAACAGCGCATACACCGGCAGCCTGGCACCGCAGGACATAAACGGCGCTATAAAGATCGTAAGGAATCTGTCCCGCTTGCTGTCCAGGGTTCTTGTCGCCATGACCGCGGGTACCGTACAGCCAAAACCAACAAGCATGGGGATAAACGCCTTACCTGGTAACCCAATCGCGCGCAACATCCGGTCCATGACAAAGGCGGCGCGGGCCATATAACCGGAATCTTCCAGAATCGAAAGCAGAAAAAACATCATGAAGACAATCGGAATAAAGGTAGCGACGGTCTGAATACCCGCCCCAACGCCATGCGCAAGAATGGCCGTCACCCATTCCGGAGAACCGATCAGGCCGAGGAGCTCACCAAAGCCGTCGACAAAGATCGTACCGAAGAACATATCAAAGAAATCGATAAATGCTCCCCCGATGTTCATTACTAGCCAGAACACCAGATACATCATCCCGAGAAAAACCGGGATTCCCAGTACACGGTTCATGACTACCCGGTCTATCCGTTCGGATACGGAAACCCTCGAGAGTCCTCGTTTGATGACGCTCTCCGCAACACCGTGAATAAAACCGTACTTGTGCTCGGCTATGATGATATCCGGTGTTTCCGATAGCATGTTTTCAATCTTGTTTACGGCTTCTGTGATCTCATTTTCCTTAATAGCGCCAAGTTGCACGGCTTTCTGAGAAAGCCACTCGTCTTGCTCGAGCAGCTTCAGGGAGAGCCATCTCTCGTTTGTACCGAGCTCGAGGGCGATATCCCGTACTCTGTCAGACCAGCCATCGATAATTGTCTCTACCTCATCGGGATATTCAACGGTCGTTGTGGGCTGCGGTGCCTTTGAGGCCATCCTGTTGATCGCTTCCTTCACCCTGGCAACTTCTTTTGCATTCGTAGCCGTGATGCCGATAACCGGTATGCCAAGTTTTGCTGAAAGCTCCCTCTCATCGATGTTGATATCCTGCTTCCGGGCCAAATCGAGCATGTTGAGAACGAGGAGCACCGGAACACCCATCTCAATCAGATGGAGCGTTAGAAAGAGATTTCTTTCCAGATTCGTGGCATCGGCTATGTTCACAACAAGCTCTGCCTCGCCGCTCAAGATGTAGTCCCGGGCAACTTTTTCATCTTCAGACTGGGCGGAAAGCGAATATATACCCGGAAGATCGACAATATGGATGTTGGTTTGGTCAAAATTGAGCGCACCTACCTTTTTCTCGACGGTCACCCCCGGCCAATTGCCGACCTTGTGATTACTCCCGGTCAATCCGTTGAACAACGTTGTTTTTCCCGAGTTGGGATTGCCGACAACTGCAACGGTATACTGCTTCTGCGCGGCTATCATGAATTCCTCCTCTTTACCTGCAATACGCCAACCTCGTCTTTTCTCAAGGAGAGTTTGAAACCCCTGACCTGTATCTCAACGGGGTCTCCAAGGGGAGCGATTTTTGTCAGCGTTACGACCGTACCTTTCGTAAGCCCCATCGCGAGCAGCTTATTCCTGTAGTCCTTTGAAGCCGATTCATATCCGATGATCTCGGCTTCTTCTCCTATTCCGAGCTCTCTGATTTTCATATGTGTCTCCTTACAACACAAATTTTAGTCTTAACTTTTATGGTTAGGTCCCTCTAACTTTCTTTGCAAAAAAAACTACTTCACCAGGACATGTCTCGCCATACCGTGTCCGATCATTACCCGGTTACTCATCACTGAGAGCACCATTGGCGAGCGGATACCTCTCTGTATTACCTTTACAGGTACACCCGGGATAATCCCCAGGCCGAGGAGTTTCTGGCGCATCCCCCAGCCACCGCGTATTTTCAAGATTTTTACAACTCTTCCGGATTCAACCTCGGACAAAGGCATCAGTTTAGGAATCCCTCCACGTCACTCATGTACTCCTCGACACAATCGTCACATGCCATATCAAAGGTGTCCTCGCTGTAAAACTCCCGGAAGTTATTCAACCAGCCCGGCGTCTTTTTATGAGATATGTAGCTGAATTTTATAAACTGCATAAACCTCTTAAATACCTCCGGTGGCATGCTATGCTCGATCTTACAGGCACACTGTTCCGCCGCCGATTTCTCTATGCCGAGCATCTTGTGAAAAAAGAACATGAGTATCCTGTGTTTTTCCGTAATTCTCTTCGCCAGAGAATTTCCCGTCTGGGTGAGGGAGATAACGCCGTAGGGCTCGTAGTTGATCATCCCGTTTTCGGCAAGCGATCTGAGAGCGACCGTAACCGACGAGTTCTTCACTTTGAGCCGTTTTGCGATATCTTTTACCCGTACGCCGTTTTTTTCAAGAATAATGTTGTATATCGCTTCCAGGTAATCTTCCAGCGAATCCGATAGTATTTCGCTCATACAGTATCCTCGCTAGTTATGCCCAACTATATCAGCTTGTCTTAATACTGTCAAGTAGCCTAAACATAATTTATAACTATTACCACGAGGGAAGCCCTGCATTGCACCCGTATTGACAAATAAAATCATTACCGGTAACTCTTTGCCATTGCCGTTTCCGGCTTACGGGTGCCCGGAAGCAAGGAACCGCCCGCCGGTAAGGGCTATCTTCGAAATCTCATCAGAAGGATACCGTATGAAAAGCTTTAAGTATTTAGTTGCCGTTCTCCTCACCACCTTCCTGTTGTTCGGATGCGGGAACAAGTCGGATGAGTCCGACGCCGGAAAAACTTACGAGTTCAACTACAGTATCTTTTTCCCTGCGAGCCACCTTCAGGCACAGACAGCTGAAGCATGGGCGGAGGAAATCGAAAAACGGTCGGACGGCAAGATCAAGATAACGATGTTCGCCGGCGGAACCCTTACAAAAGCCGACCAGTGTTATGAAGGCGTAGTGAACGGAGTCTCGGATATCGGCATGAGTGTTTTCGCCTACACCCGCGGCAGATTCCCGCTGCTCGAAGGCCTCGACCTTCCCCTCGGCTATCCTGACGGTCTCACGGCCACGAGAGTAGCCAATGAAATGGTAGAAAAATACGAGCCTGCCGAATTGGAAGACGTACACGTTCTCTACCTGCACGCTCACGGCCCGGGAATACTCGCGAGCAAAAAAGAGATCAGCAATATAGAAGATCTCAAATCGATGAAGATACGGGCAACCGGCCTGTCGGCCAAAATCGTATCGAGCCTCGATGCGGTCCCTGTATCCATGAGCCAGGGAGAAACCTACGATGCACTCCAGAAGGGCGTAGTGGACGCAACATTCTGTCCGGTGGAAACCCTCAAAGGCTGGAAGCAGGGCGAAGTGATAGATTACGTGGTCAATACAAGGGCCATCGGATATACCACGGCGATGTTTGTGGTCATGAACAAGGAAAAATGGGAATCCCTTCCTGAAGACCTGCAAAAGGTGTTCACCGATGTGAGTGAAGAGTGGATCGACAGGCAGGGCGAGGCATGGGACAAGAGCGATGCTGAAGGCGAGGCGTTCGTAAAGGATCTCGGTAAGGTCTTTGTGGAGCTCAGCCCGGAGCAGGAGGCGCTTTTCGTCGAGGCGATGCAACCGGTGCTCGATGAATACGTTTCGTCTACTGAACAGAAGGGATTGCCCGGCCGGCAGTTTCTTGAAGATATCCAAAAAGCACTCGACTAGCAGATAACAATGCCACGTCGGCGGTACGAGGGTGTTATCGAATCCGCGTTTCTCCCAATACGGCAGGTGGTTCGCCTGTTCGCACTTCTGGCGGGCATTGCCGTATTGGTCATGATAGGTGTGACGGTATTCGATGTTGTCGCAAGGATCTTCAACATCGGTATCGTCGGCGCCTATGATATAGTCCAGATTGCCGGTGTCATTGCCATCGGCTGCGGTCTTCCCTACGTGACGGCGGTAAAAGGACACATCGCCAT
>CAZHXC010000123.1:4911-7994 GCA_964536145.1 uncultured Spirochaetales bacterium
TAGGGCGCATAGCCGTGGACACGCTGTTCCGCCTGGCCGCCTTAACGCTGTTCGGTTTTCTCGTGTACAAGAGCATAGACTACGGACTTTCACTTCTGGCAAGCGGTGAAGTAATGCCAACACTCCAGATTCCTGTGTTCTGGATCCCGTTTCTCATCGGAATTAACCTCATGCTCGTTTCACTGGTAGTTCTCTACCATCTTCTGCATCCCGGCAAAGAGATGATCAAGCCATGACGCCGCTGGAATACGGTATAATAGGTTGCGTTATACTCCTCGTTCTCCTGTTCACGAGTATGCCTGTGGCCTTTGCGCTGATAAGCGCGGGTCTTATCGGGTTTTCTCTTATCGTCTCTCCATCCGCCGCTTTGAGCATGGTAGTGGCCGATCTCTACGACACTTTCTCCTCCTACAGCCTGAGTGTCATTCCGTTGTTTGTCTTCATGGGGCAGGTGGCTTTTCACGCCGGGATAAGCCGGCGGCTTTTCAAAGCGGCGTATACCTGGATCGGCCATCTACCAGGAGGATTGGCTATGGCCACGGTTGGCGCATGTGCCGGTTTTGGCGCAATATGCGGCTCCGGCCCGGCGACCGCCGCAACCATGGCATCGGTCGCACTCCCGGAGATGCGGCGCTACGGCTATTCGGATGAGCTCTCGAGCGGTACCGTCGCCTCAGGCGGCGGTCTGGGTATGCTCATACCGCCAAGCGTGGTGTTCATCGTCTACGCGCTCATGACCGAGCAATCCATTGGTGATTTATTTCTGGCGGGAATTGTGCCGGGCGCCATGATCGCCTTGCTATTTTGCGGATCAATTTATGTCCGCTGTTCGCTCAACAAGGAGCTTGGACCTCCGGGACCCAGAATGGGATGGGCCGCCCGGTTCAAGTCTTTGGGCAACGTCGTGGAAACGGTTATCCTCTTTGTGGTGGTGATAGGCGGGATGTTCATCGGTCTGTTCACGCCGATTGAAGCCGCCGCGATAGGCGCCGCGGGGAGCCTTGTTGTAGCGATGGTGAAACGCAAGCTTACCCTACCCATGCTCAAACAGATATTGCTCGAGACCGTACGTACCTCGAGCATGGTGTTCTTTATTGTTGCCGCGGCTGTGGTGTTCGGGAGGTTCCTTGCGGTATCACAGATCCCCTTCTATCTTGCCAACTGGTTTACACAGTTGCCGCTGCCGGGCTGGGGGGTCATGTTCCTCATCATTCTCTTCTTCCTCGTAGCGGGCTGCTTTATAGACGCCCTGGCGCTTATCCTGCTTACCATACCGATTTTTTATCCGGTAATACTCGAGCTTGGTTTCAATCCTATCTGGTTTGGCGTGATGGTCGTTGTCATCACGCAGATGGGTGTGATCACACCGCCGGTTGGCGTGAACGCATATGTGGTCAGCGGAATAGAACGCGATATCCCGCTGCAGTCGATCTTCAGAGGAGCGCTGCCTTTCCTCCTCATGCTCGTAGTCGCGGCGGTCATTCTCGTGTTTATCCCGGGATTGACACTGCTCCTCTCCGGTGGCTGATAGATAAGGAGAGCGTATGTCCACCCAAAATACCTATAGTCGCATACTCTTTTGTACCGATTTTTCGGAATATGCAAAAGCAGCTTTCTTCCATGCGTTGCATCTTGCTGAACTGAACTCGGGCTGTGAATTGATCATATTCCACGTTGTGCCTGAACCCAATGCGCAGTTCTGGAAATCCTATATCTACGAAGTGGACGAAATTGATAAGAAGGCAAAGGCGGACATAGATGAGAAGCTCGAGAGCGAGTATGCGAAGCATATACCAGAAGGTGTCAAATGGCTCTTTGCAGCCGCGGTCGGCAAGGCTGAACAGAAGATTGTGGAAGAGGCCGAACGCAGAAATGTGGATCTTATCGTAATCGGCAGGCAAAGCTCGAGCAGGATGCGCACTGTTTTCTACGGCAACACGGTTGGACATGTGGTCCGATGGTCCGGCTGTCCGGTGTTGGTTGTACCTTCCTGATTTCGGCGGCAAACACACGATGCAGGTTGCTGTATTGACACAACGGCGCGAGGAATAGAAAATACACAGCATCCTATGAGAATGGAGGATATCGATGTCGGTGTTAGGAGACGGATCTCCTGTATAGGGGATTGAAGTCAGGCGCCGTAACGTAATTCCCTGTCTTCACCCGGCAGGAGCGCTCGATTGAGCCTCTGCCGCCCCCTTCCTCAGGTTGATTCACACTATTCATACAACTCATACAACTCTCATTCGGGCGCTGGAAAGCGCGAATTGAGGTTGCATCTGGCAGAAAACAGAGGAATTTCAATGAATATCATCGACTATGGTTGGAGTATCTACAAATCGTCAGTTGAACATATAGACGCGACGCTAAAAGAAAACCAAACGCTGCTACCTGGCAGAGTTACCACCGAATCGGCACAGTATTACAGAGTGTGGACCGAGAGAGGCGAAAACTGGGCGGTGCTCACGGGTTCCCTTCTCAATTCATTCGCAGAAAGAAGCGACTTCCCCGCCGTCGGCGACTGGCTTCTTGTTGATCCCGATGCCGGACATGAGCGTTGGATCATCAGGGAGGTTTTGCCGAGATACTCGTCACTGACAAGAAAGGTGGCGGGCGAGGTAACCCAATCCCAGGTGCTCGCCGCAAACATCGATTGGGTGTTTATAGTGAACAGTCTCGATGGTGGGAGAAACTTTAATCCGCGGGGCATCGAACGATACGTGGCATCCGCATGGGAAAGCGGAGCGCGGCCGGTTGTCATTCTCAACAAAGCCGATCTCTGCGACGATATCGATACAAGAATTCTCGAAGCGGAAGCGGCCGCGCCCGGCGTACCGGTGCTGAAGCTAAGCGCCCTGACCGGAAACGGCATTGAAAAACTGTCGGAGTTTCTATCTCCCGGCCGCACGGTGGTTCTGGCGGGCCGTTCCGGCGTTGGGAAGTCATCGATCATAAACAAGCTTGCCGGAGAACGGATCATGGACACCGGTGAGGAGCGCCGACAGGACCGGCGCGGCAGACACACAACAACACGCAGGCAGCTCGTTCGCCTCCCCTCAGGAGCGCTGTTCATAGACACACCC
>CAZHXC010000124.1:0-295 GCA_964536145.1 uncultured Spirochaetales bacterium
GCGGCGGGACAACCACGATTTCGAGGGATTATGGTTGCGGGACAGCCTCAATTAGATGCTGTTTGGCAAATACTTCAATGCGGGTCGTGTCATTATTTCCATATCGAGTTATTTTGACCCATGCGGGATGATTCGGCGGATTCGGGCGCGTTATTTTGTCACTATTCGCGGTTTTTCAGTTTGCACTCGTCGCATATACCGTAAAACTCGATTCTGTGACGGAGAGCTGTAAACGGTGTCTCTCTGCTTACCCGTTCGTTGAGGGATTCTTCGACGGGCAGATCGACGTCGTTCA
>CAZHXC010000124.1:305-7983 GCA_964536145.1 uncultured Spirochaetales bacterium
GGAGCCGCACCGTTCGCAGATAAAGTGGTAGTGAGGCGTCGTTTTTGCCTCAAACCTGTCAAAAGTGCTGCCAAAATCGATTTTTTTGACAAGTCCCTGGTCGACAAGAACATTGAGGTTCCGGTATACCGTTCCCAGGCTCAACGACGGGAACTCTGTCTTGAGCCTGTGGTAGAGTGTGTCTGCAGTCGGATGGTCCTTGAAGTCACGGAGCAAATCGAGGATTCTGCTCCTCTGCCGGCTTCTCCGGTAACCTGATTCTCTTTCGATATGGGCGTCCTCCTAATAATCGGAACCTTTACTATGATATGATCCGCATTCTTGAAAGTCAACAACGTACCGCCTATGTGTCAGCTAAAACGAAGAGGAAAATAAGGGATTTGCTGATTGCAGAGGTGTTCGGCACTCACTATACATGGAGGAGAATGGAGAGAATAGCTGTGCCGACATCTGCGAATGTACAAGACGGAATAGTAGACATCATGTGGTCAGGCGTATTTGAACGCGGTGATGTAAAAAACTCATTGGCATCCGTGGAGAAATTCCTGACATCCGATAAACCTGTTGTGATTCTCATCAGGAACCAGGTACGGATTTTTCATTTCAACGCAAACGACGCAAGAGAAGTGGCTCACCAACTCGAAGAATTGCAGGAGAAGGGTGTCGCGCGAACATGTATGCTTGTGGATAAACCGGTTCATTATGGAATCGGCAGGATGATTCACGCCTTTTGCGAGATGGCCGGTGTCCACTTCGGCATCTTCTGGGACGAGGAGAGTGCACTCATGTGGCTCCGTACAGGAAACCCCAAAGAGCAGCGATAGGGCAATCTACAGATCAAGAGTAGTTATTCCTTCCCGTATGGCAAATTTGGTGAGCTCTGCGAGGCTCGATATGCCAAGCTTATCCCGTATATTCAGACGATGGGTCTCAACGGTTTTTGCGCTCACATCGAGAATGTAGCCTATCTCCTTCACCGTCTTTCCTTCGGCCAGCAATTTGAGGACCTGACGCTCCCTGTCGGAGAGCTGGTTATAGGCCGGAGAATCGGTCCCGGCGAGATTTCTCACATAGTCGGTAACCACCACGTCCATGATGCTCGAACTCAAGAACGTGCGACCCTTATAGATGTTTTTTATCGCGTCCACGAGTTCTTCAAACGCCGAATCCTTGAGCATAAAACCCATCGCGCCGGCTCTGAGCATCTCGATAACAAACCTCCTGTCCGAATGCATAGACAGCGCGATAATCTTCACCGATGGATCGTTTGCAGTGAGTTGGCGTGTCGCTTCGATCCCGTTCAAATCAGGCATCGCCACGTCCATAACGACGATATCAGGAGCAAATTTCTGCACCAGACGAATCGCCTCGAGACCGTTGGACGCCTCGGCTACAACCTCGAGTCCCTCCTCCTTCTCCACCAGCGCTTTGAGCCCGTCCCTGACAATGCTGTGATCATCAGCGATGAGAATACGAATGTTCAATGTGTTCCTTCCCTTCAGTTGGCGAACTGAGTACAACCTCCGAACCGAGGGCGCTGGAGTTCACCACGCAACTGCCTCCTATTGTATCCAATCGCTCTTTGATGCTGAACAACCCGTATCCACCTTTTCTGCCACCCCCATTATGTGTGCGGTTAAAACCCGTTCCGTCATCCTTAACGGCAAGGATAACACGGCCGGATTCACCCTTCATCGACACACACACGTTACCGGCGCCGGAGTGCTTCACCGCGTTCATCATTAGTTCCTTTACCGCATCGAACAGGAGCAGCGATATATCGGTATCGATTTCGAGCGGTCCATCCGGCCCGTCGTATGTAAAACCGATATGGTGCTCGGAATCGAATTGCTCTACCAGTTTTTCAAGCGCCGCATCGAGCCCTAGTTCGTACAACAGAGGAGAGCTCACGGTGAATATCAAGGAGCGAGTATCCTTTATGATCTGATCGATAAGGGCAATAATCTCACCAACGGTATTTTCCTCTTCTTTGGAGGATGTGAGCGATTTGAGAATCCCGAGCTTTATCTTCGATATGGAAAGAGATTGTCCAACCCGATCGTGAATGAGCGTAGCGATTTTCTTCCTCTCCCTCGCCTCTGTGAGGATAAGCTCGGAGGCAAGCGACCTGAGCTCCTGCTGGTAAGATTCGAGGCGCGCCTGTGCCTTCTTTCTCTCCGATACATTTCTGGCCACACCGTAGTAGCGTGTTTCTTCCTCTGTGTCTACCACCCGGACTATTCTCGCCTCGAGCGTCACTTTTTCACCGGAGCTGGTAACGAGATCAACTTCTATACCGGTTTCCGGTTCTATGCCGGGACTGAAGTTGCCTATGAACTCGCGGCTTCTTTCATCGAGCAAATCAGCTATGTGTTTCCCAACGAGCACGTGCGGAGTATACCCGGTGACCGGTGTGATCCGGCTATTACAATAGACAATCCTCCCGTCTCCATCGAGCATGAAGATGATGTCGTTGACGCTCTCGGTCACCAGCCTGTACTTTCGTTCCGAAACGGCAAGCCTGCGGGACCTCTCCTCGAGATCGATCACCATGCTGTTGAAGTAAGAAGAGAGTTTTCCAAACTCATCGTTGGTATCTATCTCAATCCGGTGATCCAGTCTTCCCTCGCGGACCAGCTCGGTTCCGGCAATCAACCGGTTCAGCGGATTCGAGTACCTTCTAACGAGGAAGAAACTTGCGACAATCGCGGACGCCGCGGATATGAGGGCCACGATGCCGGCACTGGCCAGGATGGTCTTGATGGGCACGAAAGCCTCCGACAGATGCTGAGTGATGATCAACCGCCAGCCGGTGGCCGGGATATCGTCGGTTACCGCAAGGAGTCTCACGCCTTGCTCGTTTCTGGTGAGATAATGAGCGCCGGTGAGGCTGCCTGTGGGCATATCTTCGAGCAATTTTGCGCCTTCGAGTGAAAGCACCTTTGCCTTGTCCGGATGTGCGATCAAAAGCCCGTTACCCGAAATGAGGTACGCCCTTCCGCTTTCACCAAAAGAAATATCGTCTATGAGGTGCCAGATGTCCCTGAGATCAAGACTTGCTACGATTCTCGGAAATCTTCCGGATCCGGTTGGTGCAACAACATCCATGTAGGGCAACCCCTCTCTTGACAGCCGGACATCCGTAAAACTCAACCTTCTGTTCGCGGCACTGTGAGTTACAAATCCTACGTCGAATACGGCGCTGAGGTTGTCGAGCTCGCTCGACGCAGAGACGCTCATATCGGCCTCAATCAGATGGATGCTGTTATATTTCCCGTAGGTAGCCGCTGCGTTTTCGAGGATGAGATCTGCAACCCAGGGATCTTTGACCGGCATCAACATCCCGCCGAGGGATTCGAGGAAGTTGAATGCGTCATGTATGTAGTGATTAATCTCTTCGGCCGCCCGTCTTGCGATTTGCACGTTCCGGTTGGAAACATTATGACGCATCCCCTCGCTCGAAACCACATAGAGGCTGACTGCAGAAACAACGACAGAAACGACGGCTATGCCGGCCATCGCCGCGAACATCCGAACGCTGAACCGCCTGTGTAGCGGTATGCTTTCGCTGTAACTCATACGATATTAGTATAGCCGATTTCTTTCCAATGAGGAATTTGGTTCGGTCATCGGGCGCCTGTTCATCGCGCGAGCGACCGGAGCCTGTTGTACTCGAGCTTGAGGTTCTCAGAAAAAACTCTGTCGATGTAATCCTTCCGGCAATTCAACGCCTCGATATCTCCGTATTGGATATACGAGCCGTACATACAGCCGTCCCCGCACAAAGCCACGTCCTCACACTCCACGCAACGCCGCCACAGCTCCCGCGGATGCTCGGCTGCAGCTCCAGTCTCCAGAGTACCAACTGAGAACTCCTCACGGCCAACGAAGGCGGGGCATTTATACAGTTTTCCCGTGGGATCAATCGCAATCTGCGTATCGTTCAACGTTATTCCGCAGATGTTCACCCCAATAGCCTCATCGGTTGAAAAGCCGTTTTCTACGAGCAGCTTTCGAAGCTTCACCATCGATTCTGCGGTACCATCTTGAGCGTACGCGCACTCGAGCTCCTTTGTCGGGGCGGCGGTCTTTCTGTCTTCAGGTGTTTTGGAGATCGGCTTGAAACTCACCTTGTTGAGCCGGTCTGCCAGCCCCTCGTCCCTGAGGTACTCGATCAACGTTTTGATGGAACCGACGTTCTCCGCGTCGAAATTACCACCAATATCGACGGCGATATGGTCAACGGCGAACTCGATGTTCCTGATGATGTCATCAAAGCTGCCCTTACCGTTTGCATAGGGCCTCTTTACGTTGTGGTGCTCCCTGTCCCCGTCTATCGTAACTTTTACACCCTCAAGTCCAAGCTCTGCCAGCTCCAACACGAGGTCCGGCGAGAGAAGCGATCCGTTGGTAGTCAACGCAAAGGCGAACTCGAGTCCCTTTTTTTCACAGTAGGCGCCAATCTTGGAAGCAATCGACCTGATAGGTGGAACGTGCATAAGCGGTTCGCCGCCATAGAAATAGAGGTGGATTGCCTCTACCTTCAGCCTGCGGGCCTCTTTGACGATATAATCGATCGTCCTCTCTGCTGTTTCCTCGTCCATCCTGACACTCGAGATGACTCCGCTCTCTACACAGTAGACACAGGCGAAATTGCAGGCAAAAGTGGTGAGGATGGTCACTTCGAGGGCCGATTCCGCGGTCCTTTGGATCTCCTTGAAATAGGTTTCAAGGAGCTTCCGCTCTTCCCGCTCGCTCTTCACGATCATCCGCTGGTCCCGGAGCTCCTTCAGATACTTTTTTGGAATAGCCGATATGCTTGCATCGAGATCCTCGAGACAGTTTCTAAGGAGATCATCAACTACCATGATGCCGTGGTTGAGGGTGTTGAACAGCAAATGTTGCCCCTCTTCAGGGTAATTATCGACGTACTTTGTATAGAGTGATCGTTTCATAGTAAACCTCAAGCCGCGAGGAAGGACCCTCGAGGGGCCTTCCCCGCGGCCGGCAACTCGTTTGAGCGGTCAGATAATCAGACCTTACTTCTTCCGTGACAATGCGTACCCCATGCTAACCCACCAGCAACAAGACATGCCTTTGATCCTTCCGGGTCTCTTCGAACCATTCTGTACCTTTTCGAGTGTCATACCTCGCCTCCAAAAAAACTGTTATTGCGCCTCTATCTTCCATTCGTGCGCCGAGTTGTAGAAAAGCTGTGGTTGTGCTTTCACTCCTTCGACGCTCGAGTCGGCACCCATGTAAATTCTCCTCACAAAGAGAAAGGCTGAAGCCGCCTCATCCGCAATTACCCTGTGGATCTCCCGGTAGGCCGCCTGTCTGCGGTCCAGATCCGGCTCGGTTCTGCCGAGCTCGATGAGCTCATCCACCACCGGATTGCCGTACCTCGCCAGGTTCGACGAGCCGATCCTTGACGAATGCCAGAAGAGGTAGGTGAAGGTGTCCGGGTCTCCGGCGGCGTTGAACTGGAGGAGCGCCGCCTCGTACTCTCCCGGGGAGAGCCGTTGTTGGAGCATCTGTTGGAAATCAAGAGAAACCACATCCACACGCATTCCCGCCTCGTAGAGCTGCCACTTGATGCTCCGCCCCACCGCTTCCTTGAGGAGGTCTCCGTCGTCTATCAGGAGCTCAAAGGCGAGCTCCTCACCGTTTCTGTCGAGGACTCCGTTGCCGTCTGAATCGGTCCAACCGGCAGCAGCCAGCACTGACCGGGCCTTTTCAAGATCGTAGAGCCCGGCGGTCACGTCGCTGTTGTACGGCCAGGTCCCCGGGATATACGGCCCGGTGGTGATGTCACCCCACCCCGAGAGTGATTCCTCGATGATGGTCTTTTTATCCAGCGCGAGAGCTATCGCGAGTCTGACATCCCGATCGGAGAAAAGCGGATTCTCGTTGTTGAGGAGGATGGTGTAGTAGAAGACATCGAGATAACTGTAGGTCTCGAACCGGGGATCAGACTCGATTACCCGGTAGTCCTCGGGATCGAGATCGGTGACTATCGATACCTTCCCCTGCATGAGCTCTGACCAGGCCGCGGTCTTGTCGTGGAGATACTTGATCAACACCGAATCGAGATAAGGCCTGCCTCTGAAGAATTCCTCGTTTGCCTCAAGGGTGATTAGCTCCCCTTCCCAGGAGGAGAACGCGAAGGGTCCGGTCCCGACGGGTTTTTTTCTGAACCGCTCGATTCCGACACCGTCGGTAAGGAGATGGCGTGGCAGGATGTCAACGGTGAGGAGATGCAACAGCGGCGCGTAAGGTTGTCTCAGAGTTACGCGTACGGCGTATTCATCCGGTGCGGTAACTGTCGCGATATTTCCAAAGAGCGGGCTCATCGAGTATTCGAGAGGATTGGCGAGGATCTCATTCAGCGTGAAGACCACATCGTCACTCGTCAAAGGCTCGCCATCATGGAACAGGACATCCCGGCGAAGAGAAAAATCCCACTGCAGCCCGTCGTCCGAGACGGTCCAGGATTCGGCAAGGTCCGGAATCGGCGCGACGCTTTCATCGAAGGCCACGAGCCCGTTGAAAAGGAACTGCTGCACCACGTTCTCGACACTCCTGTCTAAGAGCGGGTGGAGCCCTTCGATACGGTTCAACACCGGGACCGTTACCTGGCCGCCGTACGGGCTTTTCTCATCCGCGCCCCGGCGTAGGCTCCCGCGGCCGCACTCAAGCATATTGCGACAGCCCCTAAAGTTGCTGTCACTGCCTTTAAAGTGAACGGGTTGTGTCGTCTGGTCTGTTGGCCGGCGGCGCCGGTCCGGTTCATTTTCATACTTCTGTAGTTTGTCAATAGGAATCCTCCGTATATTTGGTATCTAAATTGCTCAGCTCACAATCGGGCTTTTGCTGATATTTGCCCTCCAAATTGCCTAGGCAGGGCGGTGGGAGCCGACTTCTTCACTATGGGCATCGTCCGGCGGCGGTTATCACGTTTTATCGATAATTATTCCGATTACTATTTACAGTATGAAAAAGCCGTTATATAATTCGCATTAGTATCGCAGTGTGACCTGCTGCGCGACGTACGGCACCCGGCAGAAAAGCCCGGTGCCGCGAATACCACTACATAAGGAGTTTGGAAATGGAAACAAATCAGTACGGCATGCCGTTGTTGGGCGACAAATTTCCCAATCTTGAAGTTGTCACGTCACACGGTCGTATGAGCATTCCGGGTGATTATGCAGGATCCTGGTTTGTGTTGTTCAGCCATCCGGCGGACTTTACGCCGGTGTGTACCACAGAGTTTGTGGCGTTTCAGAAGCGTTTTGACGCTTTTCAGGAGTTGGGAGTCAAGCTGATAGGGATGTCTGTTGATCAGGTGTTCAGCCACATCAAATGGGTCGAATGGATAAAGGAAAAACTCGATGTCGAGATACAGTACCCCATTATCGCGGCGAACGATGAGATAGCAAACAAACTGGGGCTGCTCCATCCCGGGAAAGGTACGAACACCGTCAGAGCGGTCTTTGTCGTTGACCCCGATGGTATCGTCCGGCTGATGCTCTACTATCCACAAGAAATAGGTAGAAACATGGACGAGATCGTGCGGGCGGTCAAAGCATTGCAGATATCAGACAAAAACGGTGTAGCCGTACCCGCCGGATGGCCCGAGAATGAGATCATCAACGACCGGGTCATCGTTCCCCCACCC
>CAZHXC010000125.1:0-7969 GCA_964536145.1 uncultured Spirochaetales bacterium
TAACAATATATTCACCTTATTCCCTTTATATCCCAAGCAATATTTCTTTTATGGCCGGCTCTCCTACAGGTACGACGAGCTTCAGACCTCGGTGTTCGAAACCGAACCGTACTCCGGAAGACCTAAGTCTTTCGGCAGTGTCCTTCCCGTATATCCTCTTTACGGAAAGCTGACGCAAGGGTTTTTCAGAAACTCGATACTGCAGGCGTTGCGTAACTACGCAACCCGCATCGACAACGAGCTCCCCGCCGGGATTATCAGGAAGCACGGATTGGAGGAAAAGCAGAAGGCGATCCGGGACATACACTTTCCGCAAAAGCTCGAGGACGTAGACCGGGCGCTCGAAACACTCCGTTTTGAGGAGCTCTACTACCTGCAGCTCACGGTCAAACGCCGGGCACGGAAGGTGAAGCGAAGCGTACGGGAAGAGAGGAAGTTCCCGCATCAGTTGACCTCCAAGCTGCTCGCACGGCTCGCCTTTGATCTCACACCGGACCAGAAGAAAGTACTTGATGAAATCCGGAACGATCTTGAATCCGGTTCTCCGATGATACGCTTGCTCCAGGGAGATGTGGGTTGCGGGAAAACGCTCGTCGGGCTGATTTCCGCGGTCCATGTCATCGAAACGGGTGAACAGGTCGCAATGATGGCTCCGACGGAGCTCCTCGCACAGCAGCATGCCGAGGCGGCCGCCGAGCTGCTCGAACCTCTCGGGATCAGGGTCGCATTTCTGTCAGGCAACGTCACACAGCAGATGAGAAACCAACTGCTCAACGCGCTTGCCTCGGGGGAGATCGACCTCATTCTTGGCACGCACGCGCTGTTCTCAAAGGACGTCAGGTTCAAGTGCCTGAGCCTCGTCATCATCGATGAGCAGCATCGCTTTGGCGTCCTGCAGCGGATGGCTCTCATCGAGAAGGGAGAAAGCTTTTCGAGCCATCCGCCGGACATGCTGCTCATGACTGCGACCCCAATACCGAGATCCCTCGCACTCACTGTTTTTGGTGATCTTGACGTGTCCACAATAAAGATGATGCCCCCGGGGAGAAAGCCGGTTGAAACACACCTCGTGCGGATTGGGAACGAAGCCAAAGTACACAGCTGGGTCCGCCGGGAGCTCGAGGCGGGCCGTCAGGCGTACTTTGTCTATCCTCTCATCGAACAGTCCGAGTCGCTCGATCTCAAAGACGCCGAATCGATGTTCCAAGATCTCAAATCCTCGGTTTTCCCGGAATTCGCCCTGGCACTGCTCCACTCCCGCGTCCCTGAGGAGGAGAAAAAGCAGGCAATGACGCGCTTCCTCGAGGGCGATATCGACGTCCTCGTGGCTACGAGCGTCATCGAAGTTGGGGTGAACGTCCCCAACGCAACATGCATGGTTGTCGAGCACGCCGAACGGTTCGGGCTTTCGGCGCTTCATCAGCTGCGTGGCAGGGTCGGCAGGGCTCATCATCAATCCTACGCCTTTCTTGTCTACAGCGGCGAACTGACAGAAGAAGGGAAAGAGAGACTGATGGCGCTGAAAGAAACAGCAGACGGATTCCACATCGCGGAGAAGGACCTCTCCATCCGCGGCCCGGGTGAGCTTACCGGCGTCCGGCAGGCGGGCAGATTCAGGCTGCGCTTTGCAGACATCGCCCGGGACATCGAGCTGCTAAAGGAAGCGCGGGACGAGGTGGAAGAGCTCCTCTCATTGGATCCCGGTCTTATCGAACCGGAAAACAGGGTGATTCGCGATGTTCTCAACTGCGCCCCGCCCTTTTCAGAAGAAACGGTTGTAAACGGATGAACAGAGGTTTGCGCATCACGGGAGGTATCTACCGTGGAAGGCGTGTAACCTGTCCGCCCGGAATCATCAGACCCGCCATGGACAGGATGCGCGAATCCGTATTCGCCGTTCTTGGAGACCTCTCAGGCGATTCGTTTCTCGATCTTTTCTGCGGATCGGGAATTATCGGAATAGAAGCCGCTTCACGCGGCGCCGCTGAGATTACCTTTGTTGAGAAGGACCGGCGAAAAATGGGGATACTGAAGGCGAACATAGAGCTCATCGAAACAAAAACGTATATCGCCTCCATGCCCGCTGAAAGGTTTTTAGGGGGAGGCCGAAAGTTCGACATTATTTTTGCGGACCCGCCGTTTAACTACAAAAACAAGCGTGGTTTGGTGGAATCTGTAGGGAAGCACGATAATCTCAAATCCGGGGGCATACTGCTCGTCCATTACCCGGCCGAGGATACGATGCCTGCAGAAACTGAACAACTCACGCTGTACGATGAGAGAAAATACGGACGGTCAATCGTAGGATTCTGGCAACCGAAAGGGCCGAATTGAGGCCGTCCCGCAACCTCCAGGCCGCCGTGGCATGCGCAACATAGAGAGTAGCAAATTGTAAACTGCGCTATATGTACTGTTGCAAACGGACTCGATTCAGAGGGATTAACGTTGCGCGACAGCCTGAATTAGCGATCGATTGTTTCGGCCCACCTGCTCCAGCGTTCCCAAATGGAATCTTCGCTGTCCTGCGTCTCCGAGTCTGTACTCTCGTTTTCCTGGTTAGCTGCGGGGTTCTCATGCAGATACTCGTGCTCGTCTATCACTTTATTCACCTATGATCGTAAACTTATCCCCTCTCATCGGGAAAAACAAATCAGCACACATTTCTGTGGCGCCGCGCAGAAGTGCAGACCGGCTGCTTTACGATTTTCAAAGAAAACATTACAGTGCAAATAGATGGCGGTACAGGAAACGAATCGTAAAACGAAAGAAACTGAAATCAAACTCAAGCTCGATATCGAAGCTCCCGGCGAGGTCCGGGTAGCTACCACCCTTCCTTTTTTTGACCACATCCTTACCTCCATGGCTTTTCACGGTGGTTTTTTTCTCGATATCGAGGCAAGCGGGGACACGGAGGTAGATCCTCATCATCTTGTCGAGGATACGGGCCTCGTGCTCGGTGAAGCTCTGAACATGCACCTCAAAACCGGCGCCGGCGTCAGCAGATACGGTCACGCGGTAATTCCGATGGATGACGCGCTTTCAGAAGTGACGATTGACGCCTGTGGACGGGCGTATCTGGAGTTCAGGTCCGCTTTTCCACAGGAACGCTCAGGTGAGTTCGATATGTGGCTGATACGCGAGTTTCTCCTTGCGCTGACAAATAGAGCAGCGATTAACATACACGCAATCTGCCGGTATGGTGCTAACAGCCATCACATGGCGGAATCGCTTTTCAAGGCGCTTGGTATATCGCTGAAACAGAGCTTTGCGCCGCTTTCCGGAGGTATACGGTCAACAAAGGGTATTCTGCATGAAGGAGATCGCAATTGATTTCACGCAGAGTTAACATTATATTAACAGCGTCCGGCGGCTTGAATAGGAGTCGCCAATGAAAAGAGAGGAATACCTGAAGGGAATCCCAAAAGAGGGGTTCCTAAAAATTGGTTTTACTGATCAGGCTCGCTTGGAATCGAGCCAACGTATTGCGCTCATCCGTAAAGGAAATGAACTGCTGAATGTTGGTAAGGTAGAAGCGGCAAAGAAGATATTTATCACCACCCGGTATGGCGACGGACTGACGAGAATTGGGGATTACTATAACAAGAAACAGAATCCGCTGGAGGCGTTGCGAATGTATTGGATAGCCCCGGCACCCGAGAAACGTGACCGCCTTGTCGAAAAGCTTGCCGGTATTGTGAGAACCTGGATACATCAAGAAGGTTTAGGTAAAAATGAAGGAAATACCACCGGAAGGAACACCGCGTCCGGGTGAGGAAAGGCCCGAAGAATCCTCCGAAAATATATCCATAGCGAATCTCTCCAAACAGGGCTACAAGCAACTGAAGGAGAACTACATCGAGGAGGCGGAAGAATGCTTCCGCAGAATACTCGAGATCGATGATACGAACAATTACGCGCTTGTCGGTATGGGAGACGCCGCGCGCAAAAAGAAGGACCACAGACAGGCAATTGGATACTACCAGAAATGCCTCGAGCATCATGAGGGGAACAACTACGCCCTCTTCGGGCTCGCGGACTGCTACAAAGCGCTGAACCAGTACGCAAAGGCTATCGAAATCTGGGAACAGTATCTCCAGCACGACAGTGAAAACGTGACGGTCCTCACGCGTGTGGCGGATGCCTACAGGAAGGTCAAGGATTTCCGGAAGTCGAAAGAAATCTATGAAAGAGCGCTCGAAATCGAAGAGGACAACGCATACGCGCTAATCGGTCTCGGGCATCTCCATTACGACTTCAGAGAGTACGAACAGGCCCTGAAATATTGGGAAAAGATGCTCGAGTACCACGGAGAAGATGTGGACATCCGTGTATTGACCTCAATCGGGAACTGCCACCGCAAGCTGAAGACCTTTTCGGAAGGAATTGAGTTTTTCGAACGAGCATTGCGGATCGAGCCCAACAATTTCTATGCGTTGTTCGGTCTCGCGGATTGCTACCGGGGCATGAATGACCAGGAGAACTCACTCCAATACTGGGAAAAGATACTCGAACGGGATCCAAAGAATAAGGTGATCCTGACGAGAGCCGGCGACGCATACAGGAGCTTGGGGGAGTACGATAAGGCGGAGACCTACTACAAGAACGCTCTCAATATCGAGTTTGACGAATACGCAATCCTCGGGCTGGCTTTGATCAACAAGCTGCGCGGCAACTACGCGGAGGCCATAGAGTCGCTGAGGGGCCTTTTGAAAAACGACGTGAAAAACCACCGCCTCTATACAGAGATAGCGGATTGTTGGATACGTCTCGGAGAGCGGGGCAAGGCCATAGAGATACTCAATGAGTTTCAGCAACTCGGTGTTCGTAACAGCTATGTTCAGGACATGCTCGCGGAGCTGACCTCAAAGTAGCAGGGTCAGTCATTCTCAGTGCGAGTTCTCAAGTACCGCGCGTATTCTCCTGACACCGGCTGACGACGATTGCTCCTTTGTGATCTTGAACCTTCCGAGCTCTTTCGTATTTTGCACGTGCGGTCCGCCGCATATTTCTTTTGAAAAGTCACCGATGGAATAGACCTTTACCTTTTCTCCGTACTTCTCGTTGAAGAAGGCGTACGCTCCGTTCTCGGAAGCCTCCTCAACGGTCATCACATCTACATCCACTTCGTGGCCGGCCTCTATCTGTTCGTTGACGATCCTCTCGACCTCCTGAATCTGCTCGGGTGTCATCTTTTCAGGATGGGAGAAATCGAACCGCAGTCTCTCCGGGGTAATGTTGCTTCCCTTCTGCTGCACATGCTCACCGAGGACCATGTGGAGAGCTTTGTGCAACAGGTGCGTGGCCGTGTGAAGCCGGGTTGTGGCATCAGTATGATCGGCGAGCCCGCCCTTGAAGCTTTTTTCCGCGCCTTGCTTTGAGAGCTCCTGGTGCTTCTCAAAGGCTTTGTCAAAACCGTCCCGGTCTACCGAAAGACCGTGTTCGCTCGCGAGTTCCTCGGTGAGCTCGAGCGGGAAGCCGTAAGTGTCATAGAGTTTGAAGGCGACACGGCCGGGCATGATCTTCTGCGGATTCTTCAACAGGTTCGGCAACAGTTTTTCAAACTCGTGCTCACCCTTACGAAGGGTGCTCGAGAATCGCTCTTCCTCAGCGGCGAGCTCTTCCAATATGAAGTCGAGGTTCTCGGCGAGCTCCGGATAGACGTCACGGTATAACTCGACAACCGATTTTACCGGAACGTTCACCGTATTGTCCTGTATACCAAGTTTCCTTCCGTGCCGGATGGCCCTCCTGATGAGCCGCCGTAGGATATATCCCTGACCGAGATTCGAAGGCCGTATATGGCCGTCGTCAGCGAGTATGAACACCGAGGTCTTTATGTGATCCGCGACAATTCTGATCGAAACATCGGTATCCTCATCCTCCCCGTATCTTTTACCCGAAAGCTCTTCGATGATGGAGATCAAAGGCGCGAAGAGCTCGGTCTGATATACCGATTGCTTGCCCTGCAGAACGGTGACCGTCCGCTCGATGCCCATCCCGGTATCCACGCATTTTCGTTCGAGAGGCTCGAACGAGCCGTCGGATCTCTTGTTGTACTGCATGAACACGTCGTTCCAGATCTCAAAATACTTGCCGCAACCGCAACCGGGTTTGCAGCCGGGCCCGCACGGTTCGGTTCCGGTATCGATAAACATCTCCGTATCAGGACCACACGGACCGGTCATACCCGCCGGCCCCCACCAGTTGTCTTCTGCCGGCAGAAAGTGAATCCGTTCATCCGGAATCCCGAGGGATCTCCAGATAGCGGCGCTTTCCTCATCACGGGGAGCGTTCTCATCACCGGCAAAAACCGTAACCGAGAGAATATCCGGAGAGATATTCAGCCACTGCGACCCGGTAAGAAACTCGTAACTCATGGTGATAGCTTCGTGTTTGAAATAGTCGCCGAGCGACCAGTTCCCCAACATCTCAAAAAAGGTAAGATGCCCGGGATCTCCAACATTTTCGATGTCCACGGTTCGAATACACTTCTGGTAGTTCACCAACCGCGTCCCCGCAGGATGCGGCTCACCAAGGAGGTAGGGAACAAGCGGATGCATCCCGGCGGTGGTAAAAAGAACCGTCGGATCATTCTCCGGCACGAGTGATTTGCCCGAAATTTCGGCATGATTCCTGGACACAAAAAAATCTATGTAGAGTGCTCGCAATTCGCGGGCGGTCATAATGTACCTCTAAAAATCTTCTAAGTTGTTCTCAACGTCATCGGTTGCAAAATCAGGGAAAATGTAGACCAGATTGCCCGACTTGTTTACCCGTACTTCCGCAAAACCCCTGGAAACAAGCTGTTCCAGATGCTTTTTTGCCTCATCGAGAGTGATATTCCCCTCGAGTGCTACTTCCGCGGGTGTCGCGAGGCCGCCGTTTTTTTTCGCGGTCCGCAAGACCACCCGTTCGATTGAATCGTTTCCGCCTTCCCTGACACTTCGGACGTTGCGTCTGAAGTCTCCACGGATGTCCTCCACCCTTGCGTCCCGGTACCCGCCGTACTCGAGCGCATGCCTGTAGCGCATCTCCAGATTGGCATCACGGACCTGCATCGGCATAGTGAAGAAATCGTAGATGCTCCCCAGGAACGCCAACCCACCAGTAAAAAAATAGAGTATCCCGGTGCCGAATTTCCCCAGATAAAACCGGTGAAATCCAAGAGTTCCAAATCCACCTATAAACCAGAGCAGGTACGCGAGAAAGGTCGAATACACCGCACTATCCTCCAACGCCCGTTAGATTACTTCGAATTGAGGCTGTCCCGCAACCATAATCCCTCGAAATCGTGGCCGTCCCGCCGCTGCCTATAGTGCTGCCACGTTTAAAACAACGCTACATGTAGAGTTATGAAGCGGGCAAGTGTCACGATCCGAGGTTGTGGGACGGCCTCAATTACCTTTTATGGTAAACACCTCCGCTCTCCTCAGCGCTCATTCCTTAAGGAATTCTTCTCCACGTATCAGCGAGATACGGCCCTCCTCGGCCAGTTCGCGGATGTAGGTAACAAAATCCCTTGTTGCACGTTCAACGTCGCTTCTCTTCATCGCACCGATGCGGTCGCTTTCTTCATCAACAATCTGTCGCATTCGCTCGGACATATTGTCGAGAATACGCGAGCGGACATCGATATCCTTCCCCTTCAATATAATAGCGATCTCCTCTTCAGAAAGCTCGCGGAGGAGCGCCTGGAGGTCCTGATCGTCAACGCTGAAGACGATCTCGACCGTGTACAGCCGGTCTCTGATTTGCTCCACGAGATCGGGATTGTATCCGTCGAGGTAGGAAAGGATGCTCCGCTCGCTTTCAGATGACATGTTGTTGAGTATCTGCGCAAGGACCTGTGGACCGTCAACTTCCTCGGTGATCAGACGTCCCTGTCTTCTTATTTTCTCACGCAGCGTCTCGGCACCCTTCATCAGCGCTTCCGGAGATACGCTTTCAGTCTTTGCCACCCGCCGTACAA
>CAZHXC010000126.1:0-3889 GCA_964536145.1 uncultured Spirochaetales bacterium
TTTTCAAGCGATTGTGCAAACGAATAAGCGATTTCTTTGGAAAGTTGTTCAAACGAAAACGTTCCGGTGCCCTCTAACGCTGTACGCTACAGGGCACCTCGAAAAACCGTTACTTTGGCACCGCCACATGCGAGAAACCACCATTGTGGATCGACTTACATTCTGCAGCCCTCATCACGAGGTGGTTTTTTCGATCCGCTCTACATGTCCCAGATTTCCTCGAACTGGTGCGGTTGTTCGCAGTACATACACACGAATGTCGTGCCGTCTGACCGGATGAACTCAGGGCTCACATGCTGATAGTGTGCCGGGTGCGAAATACAATTGTCGTTTTTGCAGGAAATTTGGTCAAAATTGTACACCCGGGGAGGCATACGCAACCTGTATTTCTTGCGTACCTGCTCTTTCCTGATGATGTTCAATGTGCAGCCCGGCGCAATTGCCCCGAGCATCCGTATCTGCCGCTCATCAAACGAAAGAATATCCGGCAGAGAGATTATACCTTTGTACAAACTAAGGTCGCTCGAGTGATAGACACCATGAGAACTTCTGCAATCGAGGCGCATAATCCGGCGTATCTGATCTATCTGGTTCCAGATGCTCCCGATATCCCTGCCTTTGCCGATATGGTCTATCACGATGCCTTCGTCAACCGGCTTTATTCCTACCTTGTATTCGCGCTTTTTGCCGCTGCTGACCTCCGCCTCCTCGATATAGACTCCGGGCGGCTCGGTAAACTCGCGATGTTTGCCGTTGAAATCTTCGCCCAGCAGTCCGGATAGCATACCGATTTCAGCAATTCTCGTGAAATACCCGTTGATCGACTGCTCATCCCAACCCGCGAGTGGTGTATCATCAAGAAACGACGGAACCGTCGGGTGTTCCCGGTGTCTCGGCAACGGGTGATAGAATATAGTACCCTCGGGGATCTTACCCATATGGTCTTTGGAAAAGGTGACCGCCTCGCGAAGATAATCGGCTCTTTCCAGCACCTGTTCCCCCATACGTTCAAGCTGTAAGCGGGTAAAATACCAGATATCCGCAACCTTACGTTGAGAGAGGTAGGCGTCTATCGAGGGAAAACTTCTGATGGAAAAACCGCTCACCTTCATCCTCTCGATATAGTAGTCAGGCATCGCCAGTTCCTCCGGCGCAATCAGATCGATTTCCACATTGTCGAAAATCCTCAGGCCGTCAACTTTTGAGTGAACGGTACGTCCATGCAGCAAATCGCCTACCACGGCGATGTGCACATGATCCCGGTTCCAGTTTTTCTTTTCGAGAAAGGTATACTCGTCGAGAAACTCCTGTGTAGGGTGCTCGTGCCTCCCGTCACCGCCGTTGATAAACGACGCGGGAGGATATCCAAGCTTCTCCGCGTATGACTTTATTGCCACCTCGAGCCATCTGCACACACCTTCGAGTTTTGAACGGACAATAAAGATAGAGCTCTTGCTGTATCCAAAGAGCATCTTCACCGTATCGGTGATGCTTTCTTTTTTGGTTGTCAACGATGACGCTACAGCATCAAAGTCGTTCACCTTAGCGCCGTGAAACTTGGCGGCGTTTCTAAAGGACTCCTTCGTCCTTGTTGAGTCCTCGAGAAAAAGAAGATAGATCCCCAAGTCTCTGTCTCCGGTTCTATATTGCTCAGCGCGCGACCCGGATGCCACCGCTTCCTTTATTTCCCGGGTTTTCATATACAGGTAAGCCTGTTCATCTATGGAGAGGTCGTTAACAACCGTTATACTTCTCCCCGCAAAAGGTCCGGACAGATCCATCTTTTCTCCAAGCGCCTGTCAGCGCACGCTTCCGGTATCCGAAAGGTCTGAAGTGGAAAGCGCGTGTATCATACCGTCAGCCCCCACCACGTACAGTACGGACTCCGAAACGGATAGTGCGGTGTCCGGGTAAACCTCGAGCTGTGAGTTCTCGCGCAGGTTCAGCGAGTTATCAAACTTGGCGACGGTCCAGGTGGTACCGTCACCGGCGCCCGTGTTGGTAATAGCGTATACCGAAGCTCCGTCGGCAAGAAGAGCACTATCCGGATAAATGTCTCTATCACCTTCAGCTACGGTTTCCAGAGAATCCTTATCAACCGTCATCAACCGGACCGCGCCTTGACCGGCGGTGGTCCCTGCTACAACCACGTAGTACGGTCCGAGAGATTCGAATCTCCGGTTACGTATACTGTTCAATGTCGATGCGCCGGTGATAGCGCCGGCGGCGGAATCTATGTGAACGAGTCCTCCGAGCGGCTCGCCGCCAAGGTCACGCACTTCGAGATACACAACGACCCGGGCAGCCGCGCGTGCGCCGGTCGCCGCGATTTCAGTTTCTTCCTCTTCTGCGGCTTCTTCCATAAGCTCGCGCTCGTCCGCGGCAATCTCCTCACGCTCGCTCTGTATGCGATCTACCCGCTCCGCCTGTTCTTGTTCTCTCTCGGCGAGCTCCTGTTCCTGTTCTTCGAGCTCAGCTTCTTCCGCTTCAAGCTGCTCCTCTTGCCTGTCAAGTTCTTCTTCCCGGCGGTCCGCCTGCGCCCTCTCAGTGGGGGTATCAGCCTGCTCGCGTTCTTCTTCCACTTCTTCCCGTTCCCGGTCGATACGCTCCCGCTCAGCAGCTATCTGCTCCCGCTCTTCCTCAATGACCTGCCGTTCTTCCTCTATCTCCTGCTGTTCCTCTTCTACTTCCCGTTCCTTCAGCTCGGTAATTTCTTTACGGCTCTCAAGTCCTCTGTCGGGTTGTGAACGCATCTCCTCGATCACCTCGTCCTCGGTCAACGTATCGGTATCGAGAGAACCGAGGCCGCCGTTCGCCGCGTCCTCAGTCAACGGGATTACCATCTCGGTCATTCCGGGCCAATCGGAGTAGAGAGTTGAGATTCCCGCAGCATCCGGCCGGAGATTCCGCGTGACAATCTGTTTGTACTTTCCACCAAGAAAATCCATCTTCCCGCGGTGTACCGCGTTGTAGATCGTCACAAACTCAGCAAGGAGAAGCGCATCTTCCCGTTCATAGCCGTATGCGGCTATCACCAGTCCGGCCAGGATGTAACGCATGTTTTGTATATGGTCCACCTGTGCATTCTCGAGCACCATAAAGATGTCAGCATCCAAACCTTCATCCGGGCTCTCTCCTACTGCGTGTATCACCCGGTATTTGTCACCGTATTCGGCGGTGGAATACCCCGTGCCGATTGACTCACCGAGGAACATGCCTACACTCATTATTTCTTCTACGGTCTCAATCTTCAGGTGCGGCCCTTCATAGTTGATGAACTCAACAGTGGTGTCCCTCACCGTTAATAGCTCTGTTTCCGCTACATCCACCTCTTGACCCGAGATGTATGTCACGGAAGCAATCAACAATATGAGGAATAGTACAGATGTTTTTTTCATCGTGCTCTCCTACTGGCGATCACTATACCACCCAATGTACAGAATTTGAAGCGCGAAGCCGGCCAATTGCGGTCTGCGGAGTTTTTATTTCAAACCACGCATCACAGAAAGCGCGAGCGCCCTTGTTTCCTTTGGATACGCACCACCGTATACCGCAAAGACCAGCTCTGCTCCCGAATCGTGGGGCATGACGCCGTTATATTTCTGTATTGATTGAAGCGCAAGCAGTGCCGATTCGGCAAGACGGGGATCCGGTGTCTTCCTCCTCCCAAGATCTGTCTGTACAACCAGAGAAATCGCCGCAGTCGCGCTCCCGTCCCTGTCCGTCATCAGATCACCGAGAGCGCGTATGATCTTCCGTTGTACTTCCGAGTCATATTCATACCTCAGCAATCTCACCAGAAAATCAGAGCTTTGCAGTGTACCGACCTTCCCCAGTAATTCCGCTGCTGCGCCCCTGATTCCCGGAAAATCGTTGGTCATTGCGCCGT
>CAZHXC010000126.1:3899-7966 GCA_964536145.1 uncultured Spirochaetales bacterium
CAGCGTTCCTTCGGCGGCAAGCTCACAGAGAAAGTACCGATAGTAAGGTGGTACGGTAACCGATGAGCGAATCCCGGTAGCGATCTCTGAGAGTGCCCGGCTTTTCAGATCCGGATCCTCGTCGTGCACCAGGGCGTCAAGGATGATAAACTCGACATTATCACGGAAGATCGAAAGCCGGCTCTCAACATCGGTATGATCAAACGCGCTGGAGCTGTGTTGGGGATCTCCGCCTGGCTGCGACCATCCGCCCGCGGGGAGACTTCCGGGAAGGGCATACACGAGCCAGTCATCCCGTCCAAATACGTACTTTCCCTTTGGGGTGACGCTGAAGAGCGAACCTGATCCGCGCACGTCATACCGCTCTCCAAGTTCCCCGGTATCCCGGAAACGGAGCAGGAAGCCGTTATGTGAAAGGGCAATGAGGTCGTTGCCGGCGGTTACCGTGAGATAGCCCGTCAGGCCTGCGCCGGCGTCCGCCTGCCAAAGCACATCTCCCTCCGGGCTAAGCGCAACAACTCTCCCTGCTCTCGTCGCCGCGAGAATACGCTCGCTGCCGAGCACCGGGGACAGGAAACCCGCTCCGGCCACATAGTCCCAGAGTATTGCGCCCGATGGGTCGAGAGCCACAACGCTCCCAAAATCGGTGCCATAGTAGATTGTGCCGTCATCTGCTATCGCAGGTTCGCTCGGCGCTCCCGCCAGCAAGGCGTTCCACCGCTTTTCTCCCCACGCCCGGAAGGATACAATCCTTCTGTCTTTCAGGCCAACGTACACGTCTCCGCTCACACCGACTGCCGGTCCGGTCACCGGCGGTGCTCCGAGCGAGGTTTTCCATATTTCCCGGCCGGTATGTGAAACCGCGTATAATTCTCCGGTTTCCAGAGTGAAGTATACCGTACCGTCACTTGCGGCGGCCGGATTACCTACAGGCAATCCGGCTGCTTTGAACTTCCACGCTATACCGCCGCCGCGGCCAATCGCAACGAGGTCTCCATCCTTCAGAACGGTATACACAGTGCCGTCTGCGCCGATGCACAGGCTGTCCCACACCCTACCGCCGAGATACGTGCGCCACTTCATCCGGCCGGAGCTCTCCTCCAAGGCATAGAGATGACGGTCCTCAGAAAGCAGGTAGACGACGCCGTCTCTGGTCGATACCGGCCGGCCGCGGATTCTGCCGCCGGTGGATGCGCGCCAGCTGTAGCCGCCGGAATCAGCAATCACCTGAGGTGGAAGAGTGAATAGAGCAACCAATAGGAGCAAAAAAGCCGCAAAAAGCCCGATTCCTCGCCTCATCACCTTACGGTATCATGATTATATGCGATGGTCACCGTGGTTTTCCATGCTGCGCCGCCGGATTCCACCCGACGCTGCCTGGAGCCGCCGACACACCGAAAAAAAAAGCCCCGCAGGATCATCATCCCGCAGGGCCAATCAGCTTGCTTTACATGCTGTTTACCGGTTGGTGACTACCGCCTGGGCAGCGGCAAGCCTGGCTACCGGCACTCTGTACGGAGAACAGGAGACGTAATTGAGGTTTGACTTGTAACAGAACTCGATAGACGAAGGATCACCACCGTGTTCACCACAGATACCGAGCTTCAAATCCGATTTCACACTTCTTCCTTTCTCAGCGGCTATGGCTACCAACTGCCCCACACCGCTCTGATCGAGGCTCTGGAAAGGATCATGCTCGAGGATTTCCTGCTCGAGATACACCGGAACAAAACTACCTACGTCATCCCGGGAGTAGCCGAATGTCATCTGCGTCAGATCGTTGGTGCCGAATGAGAAGAAATCTGCGTGCTCCGCTACTTCATTTGCGGTCAAAGCGGCTCTCGGTATCTCTATCATCGTACCGATGGAGTATTTCACCTTTGATTTCTTCTTTGCAATAACAGATTCAGCGACCGCCTCTGCATTTTTCTTGAGAACCTCGAGCTCCCGATAGGTCCCCACCAGCGGGATCATGATCTCAGGGAAGACCTTGGTACCTTTTTTCGCTACGTCACAAGCAGCGCCAATAATCGCCTCAACCTGCATGTCGTATATCTCAGGATAGGTGACACCGAGCCGGCAACCGCGATGCCCGAGCATCGGGTTCAATTCGTGAAGGCTATCTATCTTGCGCTTCAGCGTGGCGGCGCTCACGTCGAGCTTGCCGGCGAGCTCTTTGGTTTCCGCAGAGGTCTTTGGCACAAACTCGTGAAGCGGCGGATCCAATAATCTGATAGTTACCGGAAGTCCGGACATTTCCTGGAAGATGCCCCGGAAGTCTTTCATCTGAATAGGAAGAAGCTTCTTCAACGCCTTCTTGCGGGCCTCCTGGGTTTCCGCGACTATCATCTCCTGGAAGGCAATGAGCTCCTTGTCACCAAAGAACATGTGCTCGGTTCGGCAAAGACCAATCCCCTCGGCGCCAAAGTTTCGCGCGACTTTTGCGTCCTCAGGCTTGTCCGCGTTTGTCCTGACCTTGAAACCCTTCTCTTTGAGTCCCGGCCGGACAGCCTCCATTCTTATATCGTCAGCCCATTTCAGGAACGTGCCAAGGTCGCTGGTTATCTTCGGGTTTACGAGATTCAAGCTGCCGTCGAAAACCTCACCGGTGGTTCCATCTATGGTAACCCAGGTACCTTCCCGGTAGGTCTTCTCTTTGATCCGCATGTTGTTCGTGCCGACGCTGACAGCCTTACATCCCGCCACGCAGGGCTTCCCCATTCCACGTGCAACAACCGCGGCGTGGCTCGTCATACCCCCGGTGGAGGTGAGGATTCCCTCTGCTACCGCCATACCGCCTATATCGTCGGGCGAAGTTTCCTTCCGGACAAGGAGAACCTTCTCACCTTTCATCGTCCATTCTTCCGCCTTCTCAGCGGTGAAAACGATCCGTCCGACGGCCGCACCGGGTGAAGCGTTCAGACCCTTCGCCACCGCTTCCGCGTTTTTCTTTTCCGCCGCATCGATCATCGGATGGAGCAGCTGATCGAGTTGATCCGGAGTTACGCGCATGACGGCTTCCTCCGGAGTAATCAGCTTCTCCTTGACCATATCAACCGCCGCTTTTACCGCCGCAGCACCGGTCCGTTTTGCATTTCTCGTTTGCAGGATAAAGAGCTTTCCCTGTTCAATCGTAAACTCGATGTCCTGCATGTCGCGGTAATGCTTCTCGAGCTTGTCTTTGTACGATACAAGTTCCTCATAGATCTTGGGGTTCTTCTTTTTGAGGCTGTTAATCGTCATTGGATTTCTGATACCGGCTACAACGTCTTCACCCTGAGCGTTCATCAGGTACTCGCCGTAGAACTGGTTCTTGCCGGTGGAAGGATCACGGGTAAAACAGACACCGGTTCCCGAGCTCTCACCAAAATTGCCGAACACCATGGTTTGAACGTTAACAGCGGTTCCTTTCAGATCCCTGATGTTGTTCAATGACCGATACTTGACCGCTCTCGGGTTGTTCCACGAACCGAAAACAGCATCGATTGACGCCTGAAGCTGCTCCAACGGTTCTTGAGGAAACTTCTCTCCGAGCTCCTTTTCATAGGCTTTCTTGTAGCGCTCAACGATCTTCTTCAAATCATCAGCGTCAAGCTCGGTATCCTCTTCCACTTTCTTGGCTTTCTTTGCAGATTCCAGGATATGTTCGAACACGTCGTGCTTCACGCCTTTTGCCACGTTTCCGAACATCTGGATAAACCGGCGGTAGGCGTCCCAGGCAAACCTCTCGTTTCCCGAGTTTGCCGCAAGCCCGTGAACCGCCACGTCATTCAGTCCAAGGTTGAGGATGGTGTCCATCATTCCCGGCATCGATACCGCAGCGCCGGAGCGGACAGAAACAAGCAACGGATCGCTCTCGTCGCCGAGTTTTTTTCCCATCAGCTTTTCGAGCTTGGCGAGGTTGTCCTTGAGCTCGGCGTCCATGCCGGGGGGATACTTCATATTGTTTTCGTAAAACAGCTCACATGCTTCAGTAGAAATCGTAAACCCCGGTGGAACGGGTACCCCGATATTCGTCATCTCCGCGAGATTGGCCCCTTTGCCGCCGAGGAGTGCTTTCATATCCC
>CAZHXC010000127.1:0-7959 GCA_964536145.1 uncultured Spirochaetales bacterium
TGAGCTGGAGCGGCAGAAGCGGAGGCAAAACCGGATGCGTGTTTGCCTGCGAACAGACCGGCATCGAGACAACAAGTGCGCATACAAAACAGAACACTTTTTTCAAATCACGCTCCCCTGTTGCAGAGTGTTTGGGGAAAAACCCCTGCGCACGGATTATACAATTGCGGTACCCGGGACGGCAAGCGTCGAAACGTCCCCCGGGCGGCAAGCAGGCCTCGCCGGCGCAGCCGTGAGCAATCGCACCCTCGGGCGCTCCATTCTCGACGGAAATCAATCAATGTGCGATGATAGGATGATGGCAGATACTTACGAATTTCCCACAGCAAGGGTCGGTACGGCCGTTCTCGAAAGACAGAGCCGAGACGTGCGTGAGGCAAGGAGAGAAGGCACACTCCAGCACGGCCGGGATGAGTTTGTCATGGTTGTCAATGAGGCTCGCCAGATTGTGTATGCAAGCCCGCGGCTGCTCGAGACATTCGGAGACAGCGGTTCTTACGGGAGCCGGCCCGGCGAATACCTGAGGTGCGTACATGCGGGAAGCGAAAGATGCGGTCTTTCGGATTTCTGCAGGTTCTGCGGCGCCGCCGGTGCAATCGTCCAATCTCAGAGAAACCGTCGTGAAGTAAATGACGAGTGCATTGTACGCACGACCCATGGCGACCTGACGGTTACCTACAATTTCAAAATCCGGACAATCCCGCTGGAGATTGCGGGGGAGCGCTATATTCTCGTGCTCCTCGAAGACGTGAGCGCTGAAAAGCATCGTGCCTCGCTCGAGCGGATATTCTTTCACGATATTTTGAACACGGCGACGGGACTAAAGGCATACCTCGAAATTCTGAAACGTCAGGTCTCCGATGATTCGCAGCGTGACACAGTGGAGCGGATAGATGAGATCTCTTCAAATCTGATCGAGGAAATCCAGAGCCAGAAAACCCTCGCTTCGGCTGAAAACGGCACGCTCGAACCAACGAGACAGATCGTCGTGTCTGATGATCTTCTACGCCGCGTGATAGCTCATTATGAGAAGCTCGATCTTGCCGAGAACAAGACCATTGCCATCGCACCCTTCTCCGATTCGTTTTCGCTCATAAGCGACGAGACCATCCTCCGCAGGATCCTCGACAACATGGTAAAAAATGCGCTCGAAGCCGCGGCGCCCGGAGACACGGTGACGGTACGTTGCACCGAGGAGAATGGAAAGGCCGTGTTTAACGTCCACAATCCCGGCGCCATACCCGAAGAGGCTCAATCAAAGATCTTTTCGCGTTTCTTTTCTACAAAGGGTGACGGCAGAGGGCTTGGGACTTACAGCATGAAACTGCTCGCAGAAGGTTACCTTGGGGGCGAGGTATCATTCACCTCAACTGAAGAAGAAGGAACCACGTTCACCGTCTCAATACCGATAGCCAATACAACATGAATCAGTCAAAAACCTTCACCATCAAAATGGAATCAAGAGATTGCGAGTGCGATTTGCAGGGAATAATCAATAACTCAGTATATCTCAACTATCTCGAGCACACCCGTCATAAGTTCCTGAGACATGTCGGCCTTGATTTTGGAGCCTTACACTACCAGGGAGTTGATGCGGTGGTCCATAGAATAATAATCGATTACCGAAGGTCGCTCCGGGGCACCGAAGAGTTTGTGTCAAACCTGCAGGTGAGCCGAAAGGGAAAACTTCAATACGCCTTTGACCAGAGTATCCGTCGTATCTCGGACAACGAAGAGATAGTCACGGCGTGTACCTTGGTCGCGTTTGTGAGTGGGGGGAAGCCAATAAGACCTCCCGCCGTCGTGGAAACCGCGGTGACAGACTGGTTAGCAGTTCCATCGGGGGAGGCATAGTGCATTTGGACCGATGCATCATCAATTCCGATGCCTTTCCCGAACGCGATGTTTATCCGTTCAGCCTGGAAGTGCTTCACTCAACTGAATCAATCGATTTTACCTCACCGGTGACCTTCTTTGCCGGAGAGAACGGATCCGGAAAATCAACGCTTCTGCAGGCAATCGCGCGCCGGGCGAATATCCATATCTGGAAAGGCTTTCAACGCTCCCGTTATGTGAAAAACAAGCACGAAGAGCAGCTCTACAGATTTCTGACGCTTGAGTGGTCCAACGGACTCGTTCCCGGCGCATTCTTCGCCGCCGAGATCTTTAAAAACTTCTCTCAGTTGCTCGACGAATGGGCATCGACAGATCCGGGTCTACTCGAGTATTTCGGCAGTAAATCTCTATTGGTTCAGTCTCACGGACAGAGCCACATGGCGTATTTCGAACATCGTTTCGGCATAAAGGGGCTTTACCTGCTCGACGAGCCGGAAAACGCCCTTTCTCCGGGAACTCAGCTCCAACTGCTCGAAATCATAAAAAAGGGCGCTGCTTCCGGAGACGCTCAATTTATCATCGCAACCCATTCTCCGATATTGCTCTCGCTCGAGGGAGCGCGTATTCTAAGCTTTGACACCGCCCCAATCCAGGAGATCGATTATCGTGAGACCGAACATTTCAGAATATACAGAGATTTCTTTGATAATATTCGTGAATGCTGAATAGCAGGAGCCGCACCATGGGATCACCCCGGATACTTGTGACCTATACCACCAACGCCGGATCCACGAAAGAGGTGGCCGAACGAATCGCTTCGAACATCAGGCCCGCAGAAGGCGTCGATGTGCTCCCCGTCGGGCAGGTAGAAGATGTGGCCGGGTATGCCGGTGTGGTCATCGGCGGCCCGATGATCCTCGGCTGGGATCGCAAGGCAAGGAAGTTTTACAGAAGGCACCGTGCAGAGCTCGCCGGCCTGCCGGTCCATGTATTCATGACGGCGATGAGAGTTACCGGTGCCGGTGACACCGGAGGCGTCGTGATCGATCCCGGAATTACCGTCTCGCCCGCAAATCCGGACAGGCTCTCCCGCAAGGAAAAGCTCACTACCGTCGGGCATTATCTAAGGCCGTTTACCGGAAAGGGCGCACCGGAACAGCCTTCGAGCATCGCGATTTTTGGCGGAAAGCTCGACTATACAAAGCTCAAACTCATCGAGATGTTATTTGTGATGTTGGTGATCGGCGAGTCCCCCGGAGACAAACGGAATTGGGAATTGATAGAAAAATGGGCGCACAACCTGCAATTTAGGAGTAGAACATGAACAGCAAACAATCTGTCGATGAGTTTCTTCGGAAGAAAAATGTTGCCCTCGTGGGCCTTTCGAGAAAGGGCAACCAATTCAGCAACTCGGTGTACAAAGAGCTTGTGAAAAAAGGGTACAACGTGATCCCCGTGAACCCTGCAGCCGAGGAAATAGGCGGCGTGAAGTGCTATCCGGATCTCAAATCCGCAAAAGGGCTCGTAGAATCGGCACTGGTGATGACACCGTCTGCCCGGGTACCTGAGGTTTTGCAGGACGCCGAAGTAAGCGGGGTGAAACATATCTGGATTCAACAGGGAGCCGATTCAAAGGAAACCGCAACGCTTGGCCGGGAGAAGGGGCTCGATGTGGTAAGCGGTGAATGCATCATGATGTTCGCCGAGCCGGTCGGGTTTATGCACAGGATACACCGCTGGGTCTGGAAGCGGCTGGGGAAACTACCTCAGTAAGATTGTATACGGATGCGATGGAGGCGCGAGATGACGGAAGTGGACCTCAGACAGTTCAGAAAACAGTTTGACGGCTACACCGAGCTCAGGCTGCAGGAAAACACCACTATTTCAATACGGGTTGTCGACGGGACGGTCATGGGCAATTCCCGAAGCACTGAAGGCGGCATCTCGTCGAGGGTTTTCAGGAACGGCGGGTGGGGATTTGCCTCGAGCCCGGAAACCACAGATGAATCGATTAACACGGTCATAAGGGCCGCTTCCGCCAACGCCGGGTTTATGGACTCAAGACTGAAGGACACACCCTACAAGCTTCCATCAAGTCCGGGAGTTTCTGAGAACAGCTTCAAGTCTGCAAAACCTCGAAAGAGCCAGAAAGAGATAATTGAGTTCGTTCGTGAAGTGGACTCCATTGTCGAAGCATCCTGCCCCGGTCTTCGCTCACGGACAATCGCCTTGAGAGACCTCGACATGGAAAAATCGCTCATCACCTCCGACGGGGCGGCGGCGTATTCCTTCGTTCCACGGTCGATCTGCTACATCGTTCTTACCATCGAGAAAGACGGGACGCCATTTGATCTTTTTGAACCTGTGGGCGGACGCGGTCAATTTGCGGACGTTTTTTCAAAGCCTGAGGATCTCCGTGAAGCGATCAATAAAACCTACGAACACCTCAAGCGAAAGTGCGAAGGCGTGTACGCTCGGGCCGGGCTCAAAGACGTGGTTCTCGATTCCCACTTAGCGGGTGTCTTCGCCCACGAAGCTATCGGCCACACCACCGAAGCGGACATCGTCATGGGCGGGTCTATTGCCGGCGAGTATGTCGGGAAAGAGGTTGGGAGCGAGCTGGTGAATATGGTCGATTTTGCGAATACCGCTTACGGAGAAACCTGCCCGGTGCCGGTATATGTAGATGATGAGGGCACCTCCGCCCGCGACGCGGTGCTCATCGAAAAGGGAATTTTAAAAGGCTTCATGCACAACCGTGAGACCGCGCACCACTTCAATGCCGAGCCGACGGGAAACGCAAAGGCGTACCGTTTTTCTGATGAACCGATCATCAGAATGAGAAACACCACGGTACTGCCGGGCGAAAGCTCATTCGATGAGATGATTGCCTCCGTCGAGGACGGATACTACCTCATCAGATTCAACAACGGTCAGGCCGATTCTACCTCGGAGTTTATGTTCGGCATCAACTTGGGATACGAGATCAAAAACGGCAGGCTCGGAAGGGCAATTCGCGATACCACAATATCGGGCGTAGCCTTCGAAACACTCAAAACGGTTTCCATGGTGTCAAACGAAATCAGCTGGTCATGTTCCGGGATGTGCGGAAAGAAACAACCCATACCGGTGGGAATGGGCGGCCCGGCAATAAAATGCAAAGTCTCGATTGGAGGCCGATAGGATGGACGGAAGAGAAGCTGCGGATATTGCATTGGAAGCTCTGCAAAAGGCCGGAAGCGAGAAATCGGTTGCAAGAGTAGGAGTTGGCGAGCTCACCGAGCTCAACATAGAGAGCGGGAAGATTACCCTCCTCCGCTCGACCTTCAATACAACAATCGGCTTGAAAGCCCTCGTCGGGGACAGGAAGGGCAACACTTCGGCAAACCGGCTCGACGCAGACTCGATCCGTACAGCGGCCGGGCAGGCGGTGGAGATGGCCAAGTCGAGCGAACCGGACCCTGCAAACGAGATAGCCGAACGGCAGGAGCCGGAAGAGTTTTCATGCGGAATTGATGAGCCTGACCGCGATCTGATGTACGACAGGCTCGAAGAGTTCAGAGACTCGGTCAGAAAATCCTACCCGGACACGATTCTCGAACAGGTGATCCTCAAGTTCCGTTCACGAGAGTCGTGGTTTCTCAACTCAAACGGTGTCGACTTCAGGACTCGCCGGGGTCATTACGAGTTCGAGGCGATGTTTACAACAAAGAGGAACGGAAGGAGCTCCTCGTTTAACCACTCAGGTTATTCGACGGATGATCTCGATGTCCCGATGCTCGAGAGAGGTACCGTTCACACGTCTATCCGGCAGAATGCCGAGCAGGTGAAAACCACCCCCGCAGCCGAAAAGTTTGTCGGAGACATCATCGTAACTCCCGACGCTCTGATGTCAATTTTAGGGTTTCTCACGCGAAGCATATCCGACATCCCGTTGATAACCGGGACTTCGGTCTACAAAGAAATGCTTGGCAAACAAATTGCCTCGACCGGGCTAACGATGCACTCCTCGCCTCTCTCGGAAGACTTAGTGGAGAAGTACTTTGTAACACGTGACGGGTACCCGGCACGGAGCTGTACCATCGTCCAAGAAGGTGTGCTCACCTCTTACCTCTTGAGCCTCTACGGCTCGAAAAAGACGGGTATGGAAAGAGCACCATCATCCGGCGGCTGCTACATCGTGGAACCCGGCGCCGATTCCTTTGAAGAGATGGTGAGCTCTGTGAAACGCGGCGTATTGGTGTGCAGGATTTCAGGCGGTCATCCCGGGAACAACGGCGATTTTTCTGCGATAGCGAAAAACAGCTACCTCATTCATGACGGCGAGATAGCCAAGCCGCTTTCAGAAACGATGATCTCCGGCAACGCGGCATCGATGTTGCAGGAGATACTGGGGATATCCGCTGAGCGTGCCAACTTTGGAAGCGCCCTGCTTCCCTGGGTGCGATTCGGCGGTGTGACGGTTTCAGGAAAGTAGGACGGCCGTCCTACACGTACTCCTCGCCGAGCTCCTCGCTTACCTTTCCCTGAAGCGCCTTGATCTTCTCCGCCTCCTCCCGCGGGCAGATCAGCGTCGCATTTGACGAATGGACGATCACCAGATCCTCGCACCCGATAGTGGCAATCAGGTGATCCTTATCATCGGAAACAACAACCAGATTACTCGAGTCCATGAGGAGGCTTTTGCAGCCCGAGGCCGCGTTCCCCGCATCGTCCTTTTCCAGGATCTCACCGTATGCGGGCCATGAGCCAACGTCGAGCCAGGAGGCTTTCATCGGGACCGCTGCAACGGTAACTTCAGGATCGGTGGAGGCTTTCTCCATCACGCCAAAATCGACGCTTATCTTCTTGAGGTTTGGGTAGACATCAGCAATCGTTTCGGCTTCCGACGGGGTCCCCCAGGCATCGGCGATCTTCATCACACCGGAGTATATCTCCGGCTCGTAGCGCCGTACGCAGTCCAGAAAAAAACCGGCTTTCCAGATGAACATCCCGCTGTTCCAGAGGTAATTCTCAGGACCGGCCTGGAGGTATTTCTCCGCCGTTTCCGCATCCGGTTTTTCCCTGAACTCCTTTACCACCCGCGATTGCCCTTTGAGAGGATCGCCGAGCTCGAGGTACCCGTAACCGGTGGCCGCACGTGTCGGGGTGATTCCAAAGGTCATCAGCGTATTATCGGTACTCTCTATAATCGAATATCCTTCCTCCACGGTGCGGAAGAACTCATCCTTAGGTTCGATGATGTGATCTGCGGTAAAAACCGCGATCACCGCCTCGCTGTCCTCTTTTGCGATAACCGCAGCGCTGTAGGCCAACGCGCTCAGCGTGTCTCTTCCGGTAGGTTCTCCAAGGAATTGATCCTCACCAAGCCCGGCTATTGCGCGGGTTATCACGTCTCTGTGCGCTTCCCCGGCACATATAAACCTCCGTTCGGTTGGAACCAGCCCGTCCAGTCTGTCGTAAGCGATTTCCAGTAAACTTTTGCCGTCAATAAATGGAATAAGTTGCTTGGGCAGCGATTGCCTGCTCAAAGGCCACAGACGGGTGCCCGAACCGCCTGCAAGAATAAGTGCATGTCTCATATAGAAAAGTATACCAAAAGCTCGAGAACCCGCCTACAACGTCATCGGCGTCGACAACCAGAGCACACCGTAGCCCGGCAGTTCCAGATCGACCTTTCCACCGTCAGCGCTGTGCCGTTCTCCGCTCAATCTGTCCGTCATCTCCCGGATTCCGCCGGCCTCCTCGAGCCGCGAAAAATCGATGCGCACATGAGCCTCTTTGTTGTCGATATTGCCGATGACGAACGAATGGTTACCGCCGTTATATGCGTGGTTGAGAAAAACCTTCTCCCCGGGTGCATGGAACTCATAACCGTCACCCTTGGGATGAAACGCCAGGTCCGTCGACCTGGCATGAATCGCCTTGTTCAACATCGACACGTAGATCCTGGTAAACTCGTCGTTGGCAAGGGCGTCTTCCAGCTCGTCTATGTGGCTCTTGTGCCGGTTCAGATCTCGCGGTCGTCCGCTTGTTTTATAGCCTTCGATATCGTTGGAAATACCGAGTAAATCGTTGAAGTAGACCGCCGGAACCGACTGACCGAAAGAAAGCACGAACACC
>CAZHXC010000128.1:0-4612 GCA_964536145.1 uncultured Spirochaetales bacterium
TCTCGCAACGTCTTCTCCATAGACCACCATTCGTTCGTCGCGGGCCATCTCCTCATCCATTGCCTGTCTTAAGGCTTCACGGACGGTCAACATAGCCATTGTCGGCTCCTCCTATGCGTATACATCGCTGTAGAGCGAATCAATCGAGGGCTCGGCGCTTTCCTCGGAGAATTGTACCGATTGAGCGCTTATTTTCTTGGCTTCTTCATCGATTTCTTCGAGCTTTTCCTCGTCGAAAACTTCCTCTGTAACGAGTTGTTTTTTGAGGATGAGTATCGGGTCCTGCTGTCTGTAGTTTTCAAGCTCTTCTTTTGTTCTGTACTTTGCCGGATCGCTCATCGAGTGACCCCTGTATCTGTAGGTTTTGATCTCGAAGAGCAGAGGCTCCGAGGTTTCCCGGACGGTTTTGACCGCCTCCTGAATGTTGTCATATACCTCCAGCACATCCATTCCGTTCACCTGCTTGCCCGGAATGTTATACGAAGTTCCGCGGACAAAGAGCTCTTCTACAGATGAGACGCGTGAGAAGAGGGTCCCCATGCCGTACTGATTGTTCTCGCAGATGTAAATTACGGGCAGATCTAAGATCTTGGCGAGATTCAGGCTTTCGTGGAACGAGCCCTGGTGGATGGCGCCGTCTCCAAAGTAGCAGAGCACCACCCCGTCTTCCTTGCTGTTTCTCAATTTGAGGCCCACGCCCGTCGCGAAAGGAATGTGAGCGCCCACGATGCCGTTTCCGCCGAGCATGTGCTTTTGTGAGTCAAAGAGGTGCATTGAACCGCCCTTTCCGGCCGAACAACCGGTCTCCTTGCCAAAAAGCTCGGCCATCACCGTATTCGGCTCCATGCCGCAGGCTAACGCATGGCCGTGATCGCGGTAAGCGGTTACCACGTAGTCCTTTTGAAGATCGAGCGTCGCAATTGAACCGACGGCAACCGCTTCCTGTCCGATATAGAGATGACAGAAGCCCCCGATTTTTCGAAGGCCGTACTGTTGCCCGGCAACTTCTTCAAACCGCCGGATGAGCACCATATCGGTATACAATTTCTCGAGTAGTTTCTTCCCGTATTTCTTTGCGAGATTCCCGGCCATACCTACTCCTTGAAGTCGATTGTCTCATGAACGTTTTGCATCGGTTCGAAGTACTCGGCGGTTTCAATGACTGTCTCGAGCACGACGAAATTGGAGGGGTCTTCGTTTATCCGCCAGAAAACATTGAGTCTGCGGCCGATACCTTCGAGGACTTCAGCTTTCATTGCGGAGTTATCCACCACGTTCACCGGTCCGGACACCGTGGCAACCCTGTTGAGCAGCCTGGTTTGAAAGAGCCACTGGACCCGCGGATTCTCCGAAAGATGGGCTACCTTTTCGAAGTCCGGTGAAGTAACCGAATAGATGGCGCCGGGACGGTCCGGAAGGAGCGTAGGCGTCATCCAACGCATGCGCGGGCGGTTATCCTTGTCCACCGTAGCCAGTATAGCCGTTTTTGTATCCTCGATAATGGCACCGAGAAGGGGGGTAAACGCTGATTTATTCATAAGGGCACCTCTTTAAAAAAAATCGCTTTGGTATCTCGCGCATACGAAAAACCCCGGTACGCAAGGACATCCGGAGAGGTTTCCGGTGTTCCTGCGAAATCTCCTTGCGGTATTTTCACCTCAAGAGGGCAGTGTAAACTATATACTAATTTTCTAAGGAATTATCAACGAAATAAGGGCTCCGTGCCCCGGTCCAACCATAACCGCTTCTTGAAGTTCATTGACACTTTCGGTAATGTTTGGATAATTAGCAGCAATGGCAAAACCCGCTGAAAACCTGATCATGTGGCAAAAGCCGATGACCCAGGTATTGATTGCACTCAGCCCGCTTGTCGTGGCGTCTGTATACTTCTTTGGTTGGAAAACCCTTGCGGTTCTTGCAATAGTCAACCTCGCCGGGTTTCTCTCTGAATACATCTTTGCCAGAGTGTATCATACCAAAGTCTCAGAAGCCGTTTTTGTCACAAACTTTCTCTTTGCGCTCTCGCTTCCGCCCACTATTCCACTCTGGATTCCTGTTGTCGGGATCGTTTTTGGGGTCGTGTTCGGCAAAATGGCCTTTGGTGGATTCGGGCGGAATGTATTCAATCCCGCGCTGACCGGACGTGCGTTTATATACGTCAGTTTTGGGGCGCCGATGACGGCATCGAGCTCGTGGGTGATGCCCGCCGGTGGTGCTTCCGGGGCGCTCGCTATGTGGCGGGCGGACGCGGTGAGCTCGGCGACCCCCCTTGTGAGCCTTGCAAACGGGGAGAGCGTATCGTTTCTCAACATGTTCCTTGGCAATATTCCGGGATCTTTCGGTGAAACCAGCGCGCTGCTCATCCTGATCGGCGGCATCTACCTCATGGTGAAGAAGACCGCGAGCCGGCATATTATCTAGCCATGCAGTTGATATTCTGGTTGGCAAACGTCGAGGGCGCCTATGACCCGTTGAGTGGTCTTTTGGCCGGAAGCTTCATGTACGGGATCATGTATATGGCTACTGATCCGATCTCCTCCTCACAGACCACCGATCTCGGACGGATCATATACGGCGTTGTCATTGGAATACTCACGTCACTTATCCGGACATTTTCCGTGTGGCCGGAGGCGATAACCTTTTCGATACTTCTTGCGAACATGTTCGCCCCGTTGCTCAACCACGTCGTACGGGAAGCACGTGCGAAAAGGAGGGAGCGGGAGGCCGCTTCCGGTGATGCAAGCGGGAAGGCTACCTCATGAGTGATTCAGCGACAAAGGTCAACTTCTACAAGGAGAGAATCTTTCCGGTTCTTTTTATGTTTCTTGTCACCGTGGTGTTCATCACCGTCGTATCAGGTATCTACCTCACAACAAGAGAGAGGGTGCTCAGGAACGAAGAGCTGTATCTGAAAACGGCGGTGTTGTTCGCAGCGAACATCGAGGTTCCGGAACAACCTGCGGCACAGGAAGAGCTCTACAACGAAAGGATTAACGAGGTTCGAAACGACCAGGGCCGGATACGGTATTATGAGGTTGGAACCGCGGGAAGTCCCACCGGTTATGTGTTGCCGGTTTCGGGTCCCGGGGTTTGGGGTGAGATAGAGGCGGTTGTAGGATTTGACGCGGGGCTGAATCGGCTTACCGGCGTAGATTTTATTGCGCAGAACGAGACGCCGGGTCTCGGAGCGCGAATAACCGAGCGGTGGTTCAGAGTTCAATTCAGGGGAAAAACCGGGCCTTTTACCAGAGTGCCCGAAGGAACCGAAGGAGAGTCATCGACTGAGTTTGACGCGATTACCGGCGCAACGCTGACTTCAAAATCGGTACAACAGATTCTCAATGAGGCAGTCGAAGAGGCGCCTGAAATAATCGAAGGGGAGTAGTGCCGGATGGCAAGAGGTGCGGTCAAACGGATTTTCGTGGACGATCTGGGAGAAAAAAATCCCGTCTTCATGCAGATACTCGGCATCTGCTCGACCCTGGCGGTTACAAACTCGGTCAAGAACACCGTGGTGATGTGTCTCGGGCTCATCTTTACCACCGCGTTCTCAGCGCTTTTTGTCTCGCTCTTACGAAAGTCGATGCCGGGCCGGGTCAGAATGATGGTGGAAACCCTCATCATTGCCGCCTTTGTCATTATCGTCGATATCGTGCTCAAGGCATTTGTTCCGGAGATTTCGAGACAGCTCGGACCGTACGTCGGGCTGATCATCACCAACTGCATCATCATGGGGAGAATGGAGGCTTTTGCGCTCAATAACCCACCGGGCATTTCCTTTATGGACGGCATTGCATCAGGCCTCGGGTACACCTATGTGCTCCTTACCGTGGCGGTGTTCAGGGAGTTGCTTGGCGCCGGCACCTTCTGGGGCATTCCGATTTTCGGTGACTGGTGGACAAACTGGGCAATCATGATCATGCCTCCGGGGGCGTTCTTCATGCTTGCGGTATTCATCTGGGTAGTGAAAGGCGTGTTTCTGAAGCCCGAAGAGGAGAAGAAATAATGGAATCTGGCGGGTTTGCCCTCACGGTGCTCTTCGCGGCGATTTTTACAAACAATATTCTTCTCACCAACTTCCTGGGTATGTGTTCGTTTCTCGCCGTGTCGAAGGAGATCAAGACCTCCCTGGGGCTCGGGTTTGCGGTTATCTTTGTCATGGCCTGTACGAGCGTTCTGAACTACCTCATATATTATTTCATTTTGGAACCGCTCGATCTGACCTACCTGCGGTTTATCGTATTTATCGTGGTCATAGCGGCGTTTGTGCAGCTTGTAGAGATGATTATCGAGCGGGTTTCTGAAACGCTGTATGCGGCACTGGGTATTTTCCTCCCGCTAATTACGGTCAACTGCGCTATCTTAGGGGCAAGCCTTTTCATGATTATCCGTGAATATGATCTGCTCTCCTCGTTTACCTACGGACTCGGTAGCGGCATCGGCTGGTTCCTGGCGATACTCGCCATGGCGGGCATCAGGCAAAAAATAGCAAAAGCGAGAATACCCAGAGGTTTGGAGGGTGCAGGTATTACCCTTATCATTACCGGGATGATGGCGTTGGCCTTTATCGGGTTTACCGGCGTATTACAGGGCGGATAGGATATGTGGCTGA
>CAZHXC010000128.1:4622-7934 GCA_964536145.1 uncultured Spirochaetales bacterium
GGGCGTATGTTTCCTTTTACCACACTCCTGATCAGCATCGGCGCCGTAGCCGGGATATCGACTTTTCTTGCCGTTCTCATGGTGATTGCCGATGCTACCATTGCCAACTACGGCGAGGTCACCATCACCGCAAACAAGGAGAAGGAGTACCTCGTACGCGGCGGAAGCAGCCTGCTGGCTACGCTCATGAGCCAACAGGTCTTTATCCCATCCGCCTGCGGTGGACGTGGTTCTTGCGGGCTGTGCAAGGTAAAAGTTGTTGAAGGCGCCGGGCAGCTGCTGCCCACCGAGCTCCCGTGGCTCAACGACGAAGAGCGCGAGCAGAATGTCCGGCTCTCCTGCCAGCTCAAAGTCAAGAACGACATGCAGATCGAGATACCCGAGGAGCTGTTCAGCGTCAAGCAATTTAGCGCGCGGGTTGCACAGATACGTGATCTCACTCATGACATCAAGGAGTTGACCCTCGAGCTCGTCGAGCCATCCTCTATCGATTTCAGCGCGGGGAAGTTCATACAGATTCAGACACCACCATACGAGCTGACCGATGAGCCGGTTTACCGGGCGTATTCGCTTTCCTCGCCACCGAGCGTCACCGATCGGGTGGAGGTCGAAATCCGGCGGGTTCCAAACGGTATTTGCACGACCTATGTGCATGATTACCTGAAGGAAGGCGAGGAGTTGATCTTCAACGGTCCGTACGGCGATTTCTACCTGAGAGAAACCGAACGGGATGTGGTGTGCATTGCCGGCGGCTCCGGGATGGCGCCCATCAAGTCTATCCTGCTCGATATGGTAGATAGGGGCGTCGACAGAAAGGTCAGGTATTTTTTTGGCGCCGTCGCCAAGCGCGATCTCTTCCTCCTTGATGAAATGAAAGAGCTCGAAGAAAAACTTCCAAATTTTCAGTTCATTCCGGCACTTTCCGCCCCGCTTCCGGAAGATGAGTGGGAAGGAGAGACCGGGCTTATTACCGAGGTGCTCGACCGGCATCTCGAATCCGGCGAGAATCTCGAGGCGTATCTCTGTGGAAGCCCGGGTATGATCGACGCCTGTGTCAACGTGTTAACAAAGAACAACGTGCCTGAAGAGCTGATTTATTACGATAAGTTTGCCTGAGAGGCGTACGTGCAGGCTGCCGCTTTAGGAACTCCCGTAGGAGGTGTAGTGATGAAACAGAGCCCGGAGCTTTCGATTGCTCAAGCGAATATGAAACCAGGGGCCATTACGCTGTTTGGGTTTTTTGGTCCCGATGACCGCAATCTGATAGATATTCTTATAGAAGATGACGGTGAGGTGAAACGTCTCGGGCTCACTCATGAGCAGATTGCAAAACGCATGGAAGAGCTCCGTGATGAAGGCTTAAAGGGTCTCGGTGAGTTCACAAAAGTGGAACCTCACTTTGAGGTACGCGTGGAGAGTGTTCGCGGAAAACTCCCATGTCCCTTCGAGGAACCCGGATTACACAGAAAGACGAATACTCAAGTGCGTAATCTTTCCAGCGGCAAAGAAGTCGTCTATTCAGATTTACAGATTCATCTCATTGCCGCGCACGGCTTCTACCAAGGGCGCGGGTCCCGCTTCAGACTCAATCCATCGGAACTCGCAGAAGTGCTCGAAATCTCGCCTGAGGACGAGTAGAAGGAAAACTCCGGGTGACATATCAGAATCTCGGTCGGTTGCTCGAATCGTACTACGCCCGGTTCAACAAAAAACGCTACATTTCTCCCGATCCGTTGGAGCTTGTGTTGGGCTATCGTTCGGGTGCGGACCGGGAAGTAGCCGCGCTCATCTCCTCTTCATTGGCCCTGGGGCGGGTTCGATGCATTGTCGATAATGCCGGACGAGTGCTGGATACTCTGGAGACTGCTCATGGGAGCCCGGCGGAAACGCTGAAGAGGATTTCCGACAATGAGCTGAGAGAGCTCTTTGCCGGTTTTCGATACCGCTTTTTCTCGAGTGATGATGTGATAGCCCTGCTCCGCGGCATGAAAGGCGTCCTGAGAAGGTTTGGCACCCTCGAGGATTGTTTCCTGAGCGGCTACAATCGTGCCGACAATACGACGTTACCGGCGTTGACCGGGTTTGTTCACCGGCTTTATCATGAAGCCGGCGAGAAAATCAAGATGATACCGGATCCGGAACGGGAAAGTGCCTGCAAGCGGCTACACCTCTTTCTCAGGTGGATGATCAGAAATGACGCCGTTGACCCCGGTGTGTGGACCGGCGTGGCGCCCGGGGTTTTGGTTGTACCAATGGATGTTCATATGCATCGTATTTCGCAAACCCTTGGAATGACAATAAGAAAACAAGCCGATGCAAAAACCGCGATAGAAGTCACCGCTGCATTTAAACAATACCGCCGGGACGATCCGGTTAGATACGATTTCTGTCTGACGAGAACGGGTATACATCCTGAGCTCCAAAGTTTTGTTTTTTAGTCAGGTGTTTGTATATTCCTTGCATAAAGCGTTATGGCAAATGCGCGTAGACCCATTTCAGGAGGAGAAGAATGGATAAGAAAATGCTCGATGCATTCAACGAACAGATGAGAGAAGAGATCAACTCGGCGTACCTCTACCTTGCGATGTCTTCGGATATGAAAATCAAGGGGCTCACCGGTGCGGCTTCATGGTTTCAAATCCAGGCTCAGGAAGAGATAGCTCACGCAACCAGGTTTTACAACTTCATACATGACCGGGGCGGACAGCCGGAGTTACCGGCGCTCGAGAAGCCACAGGTTTCGTGGAAAAGCCTTGCTGAAGCGTTCGAAGCGGCGCTGAACCACGAAAAGCACATTACCGGCTGCATAGACAAGCTTGTCGACTTAGCCCGGGAGAACAATAATCACGCAGCAGAAGTGTTCCTCCAGTGGTTTGTTACCGAGCAGGTTGAGGAAGAAGCTACGGCCGACGAAATCGTGCAAAAGCTCAAGTTCTTAGGTGACAGCCCGCAAGCCATCTTCATGCTTGACAGAGAGCTCGCCGCACGGCAGACTGGAGCTTCAGAACCCACTTCAGAATAATATGAGGAGAGAATGTGATGACCAAGTACGTGTGTGATATATGCGGCTATATTTACGATCCGGCTGAGGGCGACCCGGACAACGGAGTGAATCCCGGAACCGCGTTCGAAGATATTCCGGATGATTGGGTTTGCCCTGTGTGCGGTGCGGGCAAAGAGGATTTTTCGCCGGAGGAATAAACGCCGCGCAGGCTCTATACCAAGCCAAGACGGGCTGCAGACCATGCAGACCCGTCTTTTTTTGTGCGCCCGGCAGGGCGCACCTACTTGGGAGTGAAAGTCTCCTACGGG
>CAZHXC010000129.1:0-1880 GCA_964536145.1 uncultured Spirochaetales bacterium
GGCTTCTCCCAAATAGATGAGCTCCATCATCGTCGCGTCTGTGACTCCCTTTACTTCCACAACCGGGCCGTTGATCCTTCGTATCTGCCCGATGATCCTTTCTTCCATATTAAGTCCTTGCGAATAACCTGTCGTGGACAAGCTTTCTGATTTCACTCTGGAGACGGAAGATCCGGCTTTCTACCTGGTTATTGAATGCAGTCCTGCCGTCTGAGGAGGTGACCGTGACACCCTGACGGATGAGTGGTGGGCCGTCAGATAGCGAAAGCGAAACAGGATGCCCGACAGCGGAGCTCACTCTCGCTTCAGCCTTCTGCAGCACGGCGGAAACGGTCTCCCGCTCCGGCGCCGAGCAGTTGACAACGCCTGAATCTGCACGCAGCCCGACGGCGGCTTCGGTTATCCAATCCTCGAGTATTGTGCCGTACTCATCTGTTCCAATAAGCGCGGCAAGCTCTTCGATACAGCGCTCAATGACGCGCTTGTAGATCTTTTCCATCATTTCGAGCCGCATGCGCCGCTTGGCGGCGGTGAGCCGCGTGGCGGCTTCACGCTCGATTGCGGCTCTCTGGAGGTCGGTTTTTTCCTGGGCTTCAGATTTTATCCTTTCCGCCTGATTCTCCGCCGCCTTGATTCGAAGCTCGGCGGCCTTTTGCGCCTCTTGTACCGTTGCAGAGGCCTGTGCCTCGGCATCTGCAGAAATGCCCTGTATGATCTCCCGTCTTGCTTCCTGCCGTGCTTCGAGTTGTTCTTCGTCTCGTGGTTCTTTTCCCATAGGCTATAAGTTTATTCCAATTGCCCGGTTCACCATCTGTCTCAAATCAGGTTTTCCTTCGACTTTGCCGATCCTGTCCGGGATTTCGAGTATCAACGGAAAGGCTTCAGTAAATACGAAACGGTCTACACGCTCACGGATAAGTTCCGCTACACGCTCGGTGATGATTACGATTGCAAAATCGTGGTTCGAAAGAGCCGTATCAAAGGCTTTTTCCGCTTCATCGGGGCTGCCGGCGGCCATGCCTTCAACACCGGCGAGCTGAAACCCCAGCACAGTATCTTCGTCACCGATGACGAAATACCGCATTAGCTATACTTTCCCCAAAATCATCAGAGCGGTAATGAAACCGAACACCACAAGCCCTTCGGCGAGCGCGATAAAGATGAGTGCCTGGCTTGCGATCTCGGGCTTCTCTCCGATAGCAGCCATCGCGGCCGAGCCGACATGAGCTATCGCAATTCCCGCCCCAATAGCGCCAAAGCCGAACGCAATTGCGGCCGCAATCAGACCAAACTTTGATACTTCCGCGCGTTCCGGTGTCATCGGTGTCGTTTCCAGCTCGGTTGCGTCCTGCGCAAAAAGATCGGTAACCGATACAAGACTGATGATCAGCATCAGAAGCAGCATGATCAGCACGCTCGAGCCCGCCCTCCGCTTAAATGTTGTTTTTGGATCATCCATGTGTTGCCTCCAGCATCAGGATTTTGTTCTTAGAGAAACCGGCGCATAGGGTCTGCCGGTGCCTGTGAAATATTTAGAGAAGAACTCGTAATAGTTCAACCTCAGCGATTGAATTCCCGCGGACAGCCCTTCGAGGGCGATGATCAGAATATTGCCGACAATGAGAATCAGTATGGCGGGAAAGCTGCGGAGTGTACCCGCGCCGGCCATAGTCGCAATTTCGAAAAAGGCGATGAGCAACGCCTCATGCGCGATACCGAGACCGGCGACACGCATGAATGAGAGCGTGTTTGCCAGATACCCGGAGAATATCTCGAGCACTTCGACTATCCAATCCATGGTGAAGTCCACAAAGGACATCGGGTGCAGGCGTTTTGCGGAGCCCGCCGAACGCTCCAGAGCAAAACGGAGCGGCGATTTG
>CAZHXC010000129.1:1890-3295 GCA_964536145.1 uncultured Spirochaetales bacterium
GATCACGGGAATCCCGAGCAGCGGGAAGAGCAATTCCGCGCGGGGGAGCTCCCGGTAACCGTGGGCCACAAAGTACCGTGTTGCCCATACCCCCGCACCGTAGATGAATCCGCCGAGGATGCCGGCTTTGTCAAAGAAAAGCTCAAACCAATCCCGCTTGCGTATCATGTTGACGATGTTGAGCAAGACACCAAGTCCAATGACCGAAATGCCGAAATATATCGTTACGGCAAGGACGTCATAGATTGAGGAGACCAACGGCCCCCCGCTGTGGCCCTCCACGATACCGTGAAAGTCGAACCAGAGCGGCTCGAACAGTGCAAATCCAAAATAAGACCCGAAAAGTACGCCCGTAATGATCGACGCACCGCCGCAGTAGGAGAGCAGCGTGAGAAGATGCCGCACGTTGTTTTGCTTTTTGTACAGGAGCCTGCCGACTATCCCGAGAAGCATGATCACAAGCCCGTGGCCGGCGTCACCGAACATGAGCCCAAACATGAGGAGATATGCGATTCCGACCAGCGGCGTGGGATCGATTGAGCCGTAGGTAGGAACCGCATAGTTTTTTACCAGCATTTCAAAAGGCTTGAGAAACCGCGGGTTATCGAGCTGTACCGGTACTTCCTCATCACTTGCTTCCTCAGAGGGTTCGTGCCATTCGAGATAGCACCCGGCGGTACAGGCATGCCGTATTCGGGTATCGAGTTTGCTCGCACTAACCGCCGGCACCCATCCGGTGAAGAGCACCGTCCTCGCTGTGCGGGAAAAGTACGACTGTATTTGCGAATAGAGCTCGTTCATTCTTAAGGACGCCCAGAGATCGGAGAGTTCATCCGAACGGTTCATGACCGTTTGTTCGATCTCGGCATCTATCCGGTCCCGCCGTTTTTCCAGGGCATCGATTTTATCATCCAGATTTTCGGTTACATCTTTGTTGACGTCGGCAATATCCGATGTCAGGTCCACATCATGCCATCCATGCTTATCGAGGATTGCATCGACCTTTTTCTCGTCACGCTTCAGGCTGATGATGAAGTATTGCCGCTCCTCATTCCGGTCGGTGATCGGGATGAGGACCACCGGCATGCCGGTAAAGGCTTCGGAGAGCGGCTCGGCTTTCGAAACGGGGACCGCCCCGGTTTGCATGGAGAGGTAGGAGTATTCGCTATCCTGCTTTATGCCCCGTGCCAGATCTCCGTACAACGCAATCTGGCGTTGAATATCGCGAAGATGCCGGATTTCCTCTTCGGTTGCTGAAAACTCCAGTTTTTTTTCAGCAACTTTCCCTTCGATGCCGGACACCGTGGCGGCGGCCTTATCGAGGTCCACCGGCTTGAGCTCAGCTATATCGAGCTTACGTGCGGTGTAGACATCCACACCTACAGAGTTGAGAAGCGATTCGATC
>CAZHXC010000129.1:3305-7900 GCA_964536145.1 uncultured Spirochaetales bacterium
GGCGGCCCCGGCAAAATCGGGCTTGCCGACGGGTTTCAGCCTCGAGGAGGCATCACCCGCCAATGACCGGACATTGATGAAGTGCATCACTCCCTCATCCAATAGCTCGCGAGTTACCGAGTCTACGTCGCTTTCCAGCACGACCGCTACGAGCTGTTTCATTCGTTTTGGGGTAATCATAGAAGGTCCCTCACGCGTTCTTCGTTCAGGCCGTACGCCTTGGCGTTCAGGATGAGTACGACTTGTCGCACCTCCCGTCGTTTCAGAAAGAGATAAGCAAGGATAATGCCTACTGAAAACGGGTATCCAAGCAGGGCTCGTTTCACCTCCAGGCTGAGCACCTCATGCAGGACCGCTTCGAGGAGCAGGAGGTTTGAATATTTCTCCCTCTCTACCGAATCGAGGAGCGGCGCCAGTGCCGCGTACCGTTTTGAAATAAATGTTTTTATTATCTCGCTGCTCGCGCCCTGCGCATCCGTAGATTTCAACAGTGACCCGAAAGGAATGAGATAGTTGCTGAACTCTTCATTTGAGAAGCCGTAGAGGTCCTTGAACCGCACTATCCGCTCCAGGTTTTCAAGGTCAATTTCGACACCGATGAGCTTTCCTGCAATGTCCCTGTCGGTTTTGGAAAGATTGTTCATGCTCTCAGTAAGCCTGGAGAAATAGTACTTGTCCAGCGCCGTCTCCACCGGGAAGAGACCGTATTGAGAAATGTCCCGTTGTGCCACCTCGGCAATGAGAGAAGCATACGGGGTTTGTACGAGAAGCCCAGCGATCTCACCCAAGCTTTCCGCTTCAATAATGTCGTAAACCCTGAGACGAGGAAAGCCGGCATAGAGGTAGTCAGCCTCATCGGCAACATCCCGCTGTTTGATCCGTTTTTCATACCACAGCCTGAGCGCTCTTTTCAACGTTTCAACTTCGTAGCGCGACATCAGCGCGGTGACAAAGTCTCCAGGCGGTCCGGACACCCTCTGTGCAATGTCGCTGAAGAAACCCGCTTCGGTTTCAAAAAGAGCCGCCTCCGCCTGCCTGATGTTCCCTGTATCGACAAAAACCTGTGCCGCGTCTCGATAGTCCGTTCCGTCGAGCAGGTTAACCACTTCCGCGGCGGAGTCCGCCCGCAACAGCGCCGTCAAATCGGATTCTGTGAGAATCTTGCTCAAACGAGCCCGCAATTTTGCGTTTATGTAGCCGTAGGCGGACAGTTTTGTTGTCATTCGATAGATTTTTAGCCGTTCGAGTTTGTCTGGATGATAAGATTAACTATTTCACCGACAAGCGAGTCGATTTCGGCGGCGTGATCCTGTTCAAACACATCGATCTTTTTCCGTTCCTGTTCGAGAGCTTGTTCAGTCTCCGCGGCTGATCTGCGCCTCGCGTCTTCTATTTGCTCCAGGCTCGCCCGCTGCGCTTCGTTGCGGGCATCCTGGATGATTTTATTCGCCTTTCCGTCTGTCTCGACGCGGATTTTGTCGGCTTCAGCCTTGGCTTTCTCTACCGCTTCCTCGGCCTTTTGTTCTGCGTCAAGTATTTCCTGGACAATTTCAAGCATCGTGCTTCATTTTATCACAAGAAAAAGAGCGTTAAAAGCCTACCACACTCCAAGCTCACGAAGCTGGGCTTCTGCGGTTTCTTCCCAGCCTCTGTTCGCCGCCGGACTTGCGGGGCTCGGGTGCAGTATTTTCCCAATCTTTGGCGAAGCCTGCTCCTTGCCGTTCACGGCCGACACCGCGGTGCCCAGGCGTTTTTCTGCAAAGGTTCCTATCCCGATAAGCCACTCGGGCTTGAGTATCTCTATCGACCTTGCAACATGTTCATCGCAAGCCGCAAACAGACTCTCCCGTTCGGAGGCGGGTAGTTTGTCCGGGGTATGATTTCTGCCGGAGCTTTCGACAAACAGGAGCGGACAGTAGTTTGCAACGAAGTGATCTTTGAAGAACTCCTCGGGAGAGTCGAACCGAGAAGAAAACAAGGACCACAGCCTGCGGCCGCTCACCTCACTCCGTGGGCATGAAAAACCGGTGATACGTCGCTTCGGATGCTCCTCGGACGGGGAATCCACCTCTCCTTCAATCTTTAGCCACTCACGCACGAATCCGATTTCTCCAAAGGGCACCCCTGTTTGCGCCATTCCCCACGGCCCCGGGTTCATCCCCCAGAAAATCACCCGCTTGCGCGTGTTACCGTAAAGTTCGAGATACCGGGCGTATGTCTCCCAGGCGTAATTGAGCGGATTATAGACGTAAGCAACCGGTGAAGGAAAGGTGAGCCGGTCTACTTTCTTTGCAAGACATGAAGCCGCCATTGCAAGCCGGCCGGCCGTTTCGCTCATACACTTGTTGTCAAAATATGTTTCCAAAATGATACCCTTGCCTTTTTTTCACACACTCTGCTAGACTATATTATACATACAGGGCAAACGGTTATGAGAAAAGACATATCGGATATACTCAAGGAGTGGAATTACGACGCTGATAATACCGTTCGCTTTATAGACGGCGATGACGGGAGACAGATACTTCAGGTACGGCTGCCTCTCGGGATTGAGCAGTATGAGCTTGACGGGAGGCCTGACGGCGGAGAGCCTTTTGGGCGGGAATCCGTTCTTGACGAGATGGAGTTCCGCGTCCAGAAATTTATAGAAGAACACGGTGAAGACAGCGGATTCAACATCGAACATGAAGATTTTGAGCTGATTCACTCGGAGGGATTGCTCTTCTACTACCGTTATCTCCTGCTGTTTCAGATAGGTGACTACAAAAGAACCGCGCGTGACACCGAGCACAATCTCCGCATCTGCCGCCTCATTGAGAACTACTGCACCAACAAGGAAGACCGGGAGTCAATGCTGCAATACAAACCCTACATCATCAGGGTCAACGCGCTTTCCCGCTCCATGTTGTTCCTTGGCGATAACGACAAGCGACGTGCTTTGGCAACCATACACACGGCTATTGAGGAGATCGAATCGGCGGAACCTATCCCTTCGATGGTGTATAAGTTCGAGCGGGACAGGTCTCTTGAACAGCTGCGGGGCACCGTCGAGCAGCTTTCCACGTTTGGCGGCGGAGAAGTTGAGCGTCTCGAGGCACAGCTTGAGGAAGCGGTGAAAAATGAAGACTATGAAAAGGCGGCTATGTTGCGGGACAAGATCCTGTCCCTGAAGAGAGAAGACGGCTAACCCTGCTGCTCGAGCTTTTGTAATGTCACGGTAAAGGTCGTGCCCACATCAGGTTCGCTTTCCACCTCAACTTTGCCGTTGTAGAGTCCTACGATTTTTTTCACGATCGACAATCCGAGTCCGCTTCCGGGGATCTGTCTTGTTTTTTCGTTCTTGATTCTTACAAAATCCGTAAACAGCCGGCTTGCGTCTTCCTTTGTCATGCCGATACCGGTATCCGCCACCAGAATTTGCACGGCATCATCGCTTTCCCTGATCGTTATTGAAACGGTGCCGTTTTCCCTGTTGTACTTCACAGCGTTTGACACGAGGTTATTGAAGATTATACTGATCTCGTCGCCGTCACCATAGAAGGGCATTTCCTCCGGCGCGTCGACTACTATGTCTATTCCTCTCGCGGCCGCATCTGAGCTTACATTTTCAATTGCCAGCTTAGCCGGTTCAACAATATTGATTGTCTGCAGCTGACGTTTCTTCTGGCCCGACTCAATTCTCGTCAGATCGAGGAGATCATCTATCATCTTTCGCATATACTTCAACCGCAGCGCGCAACGATGAAAAATTGTCGATTTATCTTCTTCGGTGAGTGCGGTCCCCTGACCTTCGAGCACATCGATATAACCCTGCACGGCGTTCAGCGGTGCTTTGAGCTCGTGGGCAAGCACCGATAGGAATTGAAACCGTATCTGTCGCCTTTCTGCTTCGAGCTGCCGCGCCTGTATCGAAACAACAACGTGTTCCACCGCCTTGCGCAGAGTGCTTCTGAGCTCATCGGGGGTAAACGGCTTTGGGAGGAAGTCGTAAGCGCCGCGCTTTGTCGCCTGAATTGCAGTCTCTATTGTTGCGTATGCGGTGATCATGATGATCAATGGAGGTTGCTCTTTGTGCGAAAGCTCCTCCATCAACTCTATCCCGCTCATGCCGGGCAATTTTTGATCGAGCAGCACGATGTGGGGCGACTCTTTTTCTATTTTTTCCTTGGCTTCCTCGGCGGAGGCAGCCTCGGACAGGGTGATAGGGATGTTTTCACTGATATCTTTCACTGAAGCGCTGAAGTTTTGCAGGGACCGTGATATCGCCGATCGCATCCCCTCTTCATCATCGACAGTGAGTACGAGTAGCGGCTCCACCTTTGCAGTATAGATGAGGGTATACGGGGTGTAAAGCACGCCGCCATTTGCAGCCGCTGCGCCGGCAACCCGCCATCCATTTGAGATTTATTTCACGAAAAACCTTGTCAACCCAATATTTCTATAGCATAATGCCCACAATACAGAAAACAGGTATTTTACAGCAAGCGTAGCTGCACTACTTGCCTTTCATCGTCTTTGCTGAAAAAACGCCGGAAAGAGTGAGGTGGCAGATGAGTAGTGATATTTCCGCTGCGGTAAAGGAAGTCTGCCTGCAG
>CAZHXC010000130.1:0-363 GCA_964536145.1 uncultured Spirochaetales bacterium
GTATGCACTGCCTACAACGAGGAGCAACACCGGCACCAGCATAGTGGCCATCGTAAAGGTTATACCGAACAGCGCGAGAAGACCCACAACCCACACACCCGCGACGAGCAGGCTGATCAAAGGAAGCAGCACTCCCTCGAGCCGGCGGAACGCAACAAACAGGATGCCGAGTATGAGGACAGCCACCACCGGAATCAGGAAAGTGATATCGGTGGTCACGCTTGTGTTGATTTCCTGTTTCACCACCGGAAATCCGGCAATCGGAAAGGCTAAGTTCGCGCTCTCGTATCCTTCGGTGAGACCGATGATCCGATCGTACAAGCTACTCATTCCGGCGTCGCTCAAGTCCGCTACCGGTTGTAT
>CAZHXC010000130.1:381-2729 GCA_964536145.1 uncultured Spirochaetales bacterium
CGATGTAGACATCCTGCCAATCGACGAGCCGATCTTTGAGGGTTTCTATAGATTGAGTCGAGAGGTCTCCAAGAAGCGGAACCACCTCAATGCCCTCGCGGGAGCTGACGATGTAATCCGCATTCGACAGAGAGATGACCCTTTCAATAGAGGGATCTTCTTCGAGAATGGTCGTGAGGCTCTCAATCAGGCCAAGAATCTCCGGCTCGAGTACCGATCCGAAGCTCACCCTGAGGCCAAGCATGATCGAGTCGAGAGAGCCAAACTCCTCTTCTATACGATCATTTATGCTGTATATCTGATGATTCCTGGGGATGAATACTTCGATTGAGCTGTCGACGTGTATTCTCTGAATCTGTGAAATTGCCACCCCGGTGAGCACGGAAAAGAAAATGAGAGTAATGAGGTCAAATCTTTTCTGGTGTTTTTTCACGTTCTCCCCGGAAACAGAGGTATCCCGCCGACCTGCAGCCGGTGGTCGGCAGCTCGCTCCCTGCTGCCGGATACAAGCTATTTCCGGAGTACTGGTTTGAAAATCACCTGTTGGCGGTAAATGCGCCACCTATCGGGGTTATTTTGATACTCACCCGTTCGGGTACCCGAACCGGTTACTCGAGGTATTTCTCCATCCGGATATCCCGCCACATGCTGTCGTTCCACCAGGCGAGCTCGTCAAGGCGTATGAACTCCTCATAGCCCAACCTCCTGTACAGCCTGTATGCGGCCTTATTGAACTCGAAAACCCCGAGCTCGATTCTGCGAATCCCGCGCAATCGCAAAATTGATTCTACATGTTTGAGCGCCAGGGTGCCGGCGCCTCTGCCGCGGTATTCTTTCTCACCGATATATATGCCGATCCATGCCGTGCCTTTTACCTTCTTTGCAATGTGCCCCGGGTCGATTTGGATGCTGAGCTGTCCGATCAATTGCTCCTTCAGGTAGATAAGGTACTCTTCATGCGTTTCCAACCGGCGTCTGAGGCTCTCCTCTGTAATCTTCCTTTTCTTAGAGAGATCTTCTTTGCCTGATATTGGACGGATGAATGGAATGATTTCCGGATCATTCTCCCAAATGTTAAGAGCTTCAATAACATCCTGCGTCGGTTCGTCAAGTCGTTCTATACGTATGTCTGCTCTATTCTCTGTCATTGCTGCGCACGCCGGAAAGACGGCGGCTATTCGGCCGGAAAGAGTTAGTCTTCAACCTGAAATCGTTTGTGAACTTCTTCAAACATATGTCGCCCTTCGAGCAAAAGCTCGACGAGATCCGGGTCAAAATGCGTTCCCGTAGAATTGGCGATTTCGGTAGCCGTTGCCTGAAAAGTCATGGCCGGTTTGTAAACCCGCTTTGACAACAGCGCGTCATAGACATCGGCGATAGCCATGATTCGCGCTTCGAGAGGGATATCGGTCCCCTTTATGCCGTGAGGATACCCCGTACCGTCCCATCGCTCGTGATGATAGAGGCAGATATTGTATGCCATGTGAAATATCGGCGTGTCTGAATACTCGAGCACACCCTGGAGAGACTGAGCGCCTACAACGGTGTGGTACTTCATCGCTTCGTATTCCTGGTCATTCAATCTGTCGGGTTTCAAAAGTATTGCATCCGGAATTGATACTTTGCCGATATCATGCAGGGGAGAAACCTGATAGATGCCTTCCACAAAGGCGGGGCTTACCTGGTCTTTGAACTTGGGAGCGGTAAGGGCGCAGTCTGCAAGAAGCGCACAGTACGAACGGGTTCTCTCGAGATGAGCGCCGGTTTCCGGATCTCTCGAATCCGCGAGATTTGCCAGTGAGAACATCAGTGCCCGGTAGGAGTTGAGAATATCTTCGCTTGTGCTCTTGCCGAGCGCGGAGAGTCTCTCGGTAAGAATGATTGCCACTTTTTGCGCAAAATGCGGTTCCGAATTGAGCAGTTCCTGAAAGACATCCTTTGAAAGCTCGAGACAGGTGGTTTTGCCTTCAGCTACAACGGTTGCTGAGCGCTGTTCGCCGGTAATGAGCGACATCTCGCCGACAACCTCGCCTTCGACAAGTACTCTGAGCACGCGCTGCCCCCAGCCCATGTTCTTCTGAATTGAGACCTTGCCGTTGGTGATGATAAACATCTTGTCACCGACATCACCCTCGGTGCAGAGAACATCGCCGTCATCGAAATGCACGATCTTGAAGCGCGCCGCGACACGAGCCAGGGCATCCTGCCCGATTCCTGAAAAAAGTTCGCTTTGCCGGATATAACTACCGATGTTCTCCATGGAAAGCATATTATACGCCGCAAGAGTAAGCGGCGCAACTAATGTAAAGGACGCTTGTAAATGACGCTAAGGCAGCGGTTCATGGAGA
>CAZHXC010000130.1:2739-6645 GCA_964536145.1 uncultured Spirochaetales bacterium
GAGAAGCCCTATAGTTCTTCGCTAGGTGCAGCTTTGGCCGTCGGCTCGAGTTTTACGTAGTCAAAGGTCTTTCTTTTGATGACTATTTCCGTAAAAAAAGCACCAAGCTTTTCATTTTGAAGCAGTGAAGCGATTTCGCCGGAGCGTGCTTTTTCTTCCAGTTCTTTTTCGAGCCACCTGTAGGAGAACGATCGCTTCCTGTTGTAATAGGCCTTTCTTACTGTAAGCCAGGAGAGATATCTTTCGGTGCTCTTCTTTAGCGCTTGCGTATCTACATCACGGGCGCCATAGAGCTCGAGCATATGGTGCAGGAGAACATTCATCTCATCGCAGGTGTGCAACCGGTTCCGGTAGATTGCGTGCGGAACCAGGAAAGGCATTTCGTAGCGACGGTTATACGCGGTAAGTTTCTGTATGAGCTTCTTTCTGTAGCCGAGAATGGCGCTGCCGGACTCCTTGTTTTCCCGGTACAAATCCTGATACAAGGAAAGGAGGTCCGGGAAAGTTTCTGTTACGCGGTCGAAAAAGAAAGCTTTCTGTCTACCGGGCCGTAGGGTGAGACCGCCGGGCATGATGAAATCGACATCAGCGGCGAGAGCCGAGGCGTAGAGAGCATGGAGATTTTTGTCTGTGTCCGTTATTCCCGGGAGAAGCGGCATGGCGAGAATACCGGTATAACAACCCGCTTCCTTGAAGCGCCTGAGCGCCTCGAGGCGTTCTTTCACCGGCGAAGCCCCCGGCTCGAAAATCTCCCGTTCGCCGTCGTCAGAAAACGTAAGGGAAACTAAGAACATAAATCCTGGTCCTGCAGCTACTTCTTTCCAAACATCGAGATCACGAAGAGAAAGCGCGGATTTTGTCATTACTGTAACCGGTGAAAGAAAACCGGTGAGCACCTCGGCGCATCGTCTTGTTATCATCAGGTCCGCCTCGATCGGTTGGTAGACATCGGTTATGCCCGAACCGATGGTAATAAACCCCTTCTCCCGTAACCGCGGTAATTCAGCGGCAAGCCGTTGGGGAAGATTTGGCCGTACGACGATGTCTTTCTCAAAATCCCCCTCTACATAGTAACGCTCGGCCCGCCCGTCACAGTATGCGCAACCGTGCTGACAGGCCATATAGGGAGAGCATCGGTATTTGCCTGCGACAAAAGAACCGGACAGGTTCTGCTTCTTCAGCCCCGTTTTTACTGTGCGTTCATGCTGTCTGGCTTCATTATCCATGGTGTTTCGAATCCTACACCGCCGGCACTATCGGGTTGCCTGAAGCTTCCCGCCGGTCCTCCTTCAACACTATCGCCGAATATCATAGAATAGAATCAAGTATTTTCAACACTCAGGCGCTACACTTACGGAGGTTTATATGGAAAGACTCGGATTTATCGGACTTGGTGTTATGGGCGGACCAATGGCACGCCATTTGAGCTCGCAGTACGATGTGATTGCCTTTGATGCCGACCCTGAGAAGATTGGGGCGCTTGAAGGGGTGAGACGGGCGGAGAGCGTACAAAGCGTGGGAAAAGGTGCAGAGGTCGTTCTGCTTTCTCTTCCAAGCTCCGCAATTGTGCGGGAGGTTGTTGCGGGGGAGAACGGGCTTGCCGATGTGTTGCCGGAAGGCGGGGCAATTATCGATACCAGTACGACCGAACCCACCGTCTCGCGGTCACTTGCGGAAACCCTCGAGAAAAAAGGAATCGACTTCCTCGATGCTCCGGTGAGCGGAGGTGAGGCTGCGGCAAAAGACGCAACGTTATCTATCATGGCAGGTGGACCTGAGAATGTCTTCGAAAAGTACGCACCGGTACTTCGGATCGTGGGAAAATCGGTGGTGCGTGTCGGCGCGACCGGCGCCGGCGGTGTCGCCAAACTGGTAAACAACATGATTGTAGGTTCAGCTTTTGCGGTAATTGCAGAGAGCTTTGCGTTGGGCATGAAAAATGGGATAGATCCGGGAGTCTTGTATGAGGCGATAAAAGACGGCTGGGCGGGCTCCAAGGTTCTTGATGTGGCGGTGCCGGGTACTATCAACAGGGACTTTGAGCCGGGCGGTTCGGTCGACATTCATGTCAAGGACTTGGGCTACGCGCTCTCGCTAGCAGGGTCCGTGGATGTACCCGTGCCGATGACCGCAATAGCAAATGAAATATTCAAGGCTGCACGGGCATCAGGGCGGGGACACTATGCGCAACACATCATCATTCAGCTGTGGGAGGATTTGCTCGGGATCAACCCAAAAGAGGCGTAACGGCACGCTTATTTCCTGTACGGACGAGACCGGCCGGCTTTGCTCTTTTCGGCAATCCGCTCTTCGATTTGCGCCTGCAAACAGGTGTGAATCAGCTTGTAAATGTCTCCCTTCTTGTTGACGGTAGCCATCTCGTCGAACAGGATGAGATGGATCGTGTTATCTGAGTCGGAACTGCCGGCAATCCGGCCGCCCACCGCAAACTGCGTATCCCGGTAGGTAATGATAATAGACTGGACCGGAATCTCGCTGGGAAGGAGTGTCTCACCGTTTGCGATTTTGCACGTCATCCCTGTGCTGGAGATGTCTCTCAACAGGCCTTCATATCTGTTGCCGTCCCGGGCAAATACAATCGAAACCTTGAGCCTGTCCGGTGCGGTTGCCCTGACGATGAAGCCGGGCGGTTTGGCTTTCTCGGTTTCGAGCATTGTCTTGATGGAAGCATAAGTCGATGCAAAATCGTATTTACCGTAAGAGAATGCGTAAGAAAAGGCGTTTGAGTTTGTGCGGAATGTTTTGTTGATTTCATCTATGTTGCTCACCGAAAGTACGCAAATGGTCAGATCTGTAAAGACCGGGCTTGACTTGAGATCATTTGCAAACTCGATCCACCTGTCTTCTTCCAAACCGGAATCCACCTGAACAAGCAGTATTGCGGTTGGAAAATCACGGAGGATTAGCTTTGCAGACACATGATTGCGCAGCAGATACGCTTCAAAGTTCTCCTCGATGAGCGCACGCGCCAACTCATCCTGTAGAACCGATTGAGGATGTAAAAAAAAGATCTTTCGATTCCCTTCGGATTTAGTAGCTATCATGTGCTTCGCCCTGGCTTTTCATTCTATAATTGATATCTCATCGATTGTCTATCCTGTGCCGGGCTTTGATTATGAACAATTTATTAGCGATACGCTTTGACATGATTCCCGGTTTAAGGTGATACTTTGACAAAAAGGGAGCGGTGCGTTTTGCGGTTTTATCGGGTTTTGTTGCCGGCTATATGTCTTCTTTTTATTCAGTTGTACGCGTATGCCCAAAACACAACATTGGTCTACGAGCCGGACGTGGAGGTGGATGCCGCCGGACCGGTTCGGTATCTGGAGGAACATGTAGACGGCAGACTCACCAAGCGAGCGGATTTTATCTCTCCCGGTGTTTGTGTTGAGTTTACCCAGCGGCGAAACGCCGACGGCAGCCTGCGCCGGCTCAACTGGTTCTACCGGGGTGACCCCGCATCGGGTAACTACGTCATAGAGGAGCAAACCTCTCAACCCGATGGTACGTGGGCAACAACCGGACGGCTCGATTACTCGGAACACAACCTTGAGCGGGTGCGCTTTTTTTCAGACGGCAACCTCGTTGAGGAACGGCTCTACGAGTATGACGAGACAGGCGTGGTGAAGGAGGTCACAACCCGGCCTCCGGAAGGAAGCACCACGGTACTCACTTTCAAGCGGCCTGACGCCGGTGCCGTTGAAGCCTACCTGAGACAACCCGACGGCACCGGCATCATCGTCGCAAGACTCGGATACGACAAAGACGGACGGCTCGTCCGGGACGAGCGGTTCGAGAAGGGCAAGCTCCAGACCCGCGATGTGTATGAGTACAACACCGCGGGCAGGCTCACCGACCATTTCAGATATGACGACCGAAGTATAG
>CAZHXC010000130.1:6655-7875 GCA_964536145.1 uncultured Spirochaetales bacterium
ACGTCATGTAATGTACGGGTATACCGGTGACGGCCTTCCCAAGTCTGTGGTTCATCTCGATGAAAAAGGGCATGTGGTTTTTGGCGTCAGCTACACCCGGGAATACTCAGGTGAGATAGCCAAATCTGTGATCAGAAACAGCAGCGGCGAGGTTACCGGGACTATCGAATACAGACGCCGGAACGGTACCGACATATCCCGGACTGAAACCTTCCTCCTTGGTGACGGTGAATTGAAGATCCATTACACTGATTTTGACCCCAGGGGCAATTGGTTGAGAAAGGAAACCTCCACATACACCGGTGGTAGCCTGAAAAGCCAAACCATCGCCACCAGGGAAATCCGATATTTTGAATGACCTGGAGAAATGAAGGATGATTGAGCTCGATATTGAAGGTGTTGAACCGGAACTTGTTGTTGACGAGAAATCTCACACCGGCGAAGGCCCTGTCTGGCATCCTGATGAGGGTGCACTTTACTGGCTCGATATCCCGCAGGGGAAGGTCTTTCGATTCGATCCACGCTCAGGCAAAAACGAAGTTGTGTATCATGACAGACCGGTGGGTGGAATAACTATACAGCGCGACGGGTCGCTTTTGCTGTTCATGGACAGAGGGGCGGTAGCGGTACTCAAGGGTTACAATCGCCTCGAGTTTATACGCGAAAGTCTCCAGGGTGAGGAGGAGAGCCGCTTCAACGACGTGATAGCTGATCCGGCGGGGAGGGTGTTTTGCGGCACCATGTCCACGCAGGATCACCCAGGAAGTCTTTACCGGCTCGACCCGGATGGCTCCATCAGGGTCGTAGTGGAAGGAACAAAAACCGCAAACGGCATGGGATTCACCGGTGACAAAAAGCACATGTATTTCGCGGATTCCGGTGCCCGGGAAATATCTCTATTTGATTATGACGAGGTAACCGGAGAAATCTCAAACAGGAGAGTCTTCCTCTCTCCGCCTCCAAAGGAAGACGGCTCTTCGGACGGAATGACGGTTGATGCGGAGGATTATGTGTGGTCCGCCCGCTGGGACGGCTGGATCCTCACCCGGCTCGCTCCGGACGGCAGTGAAGATGCGCGGATCACTTTCCCTGCAAAGAAGATATCCAGCGTGACTTTTGGGGGAGAGAACTACACCGATATCTATGTAACATCCGCCGGCGGGTATGACAGAAAAGAAAACGGACCGAGCGCCGGCTCGTTGTTCAGGTTGAACCTCGGC